>NZ_DKJF01000109.1:5723-6199 GCF_002454615.1 Pseudomonas sp. UBA6699 | reverse complement strand
CGAAACCAGGGGCGATTCAGTCACAGAGCCTTCTACTGTGTCGCTATCAATTGCATTGAATTGAAGATTTAAGGTTTTCAACCTGCTTTGCACTTCTGTGGAAAGAAGCTTGGTTGGAAATGTAATTACTGACCGCTGTCTACGATTTTCATTGAGAGTGTTTATTAGCCAGGTTGTTTTTCCCGCTCCGGGCGGTGCTATTAAGGTATTGATGATTTTCATTGGTCGATTGGTGTGAAGGGGTGTGGTCTATAAATAAGTTTCGGATGGGTATGGTGTTTAGTTGGCTGTGGAGTTGATGGTGATCATTTTTGACTCGACTCTTTTTCATGTCAATAGGGTAAGTGGATTTTTATTGCGACTATTGTTCGTCGTTGATTTGCCTTTCAATTGCTTAATTGCTTAATTGCTTAATTAATTGATTGCTTAATTAATTGATTGGGTGCGTAATTACTCACTCAAGCACTCAAGCACTC
>NZ_DKJF01000109.1:0-5564 GCF_002454615.1 Pseudomonas sp. UBA6699 | reverse complement strand
AGCACTCAAGCACTCAAGCACGTGAGCCATTGATCAAGTGATTGCTTGATCCATTGATCAATGGCTTACCTATACAAGTGCGTACGTGCGTACGTATGCAAATGAGTAGATGTATAGACAACAGGCGTCGGGATGGTTACTCATGCCCCCAAATGGGGCAGTGCCCAGTCGTATAGACAACCTAGGATTCAGGCTAGCGCTTCTGCGTGCAAAGCATTCAGCCTGGAATGTGGATGTGCTTGAGGGCCTCTAGCATCGCCCTCAGAGGGCTACGGCTGCCGTAGATACTGAAGGTGACCGCTCCGTCTTCATGTCCAGCAATCCGTTTGATTAGCGAATCCTGGACCCCGGCGTCACGTAGGTCATCGATTAGCGTATGTCTGAAGCTGTGAAAGGTCTTGCGGGGGTCGGTGATACCAAGTCTTGTCTTGTAGCGACCGAACCACTTCGACGGAGCATGGCCGAGCTTGCCCCGCACTGCTTCTAGCTCAGGGAATACACGATCAGCGCCGGTAGCTTTGACCGATTCAACATGCTGAAGCAGGCCCAGGTCCAGCAGGACAGGGTGCAGGGGAAGCACTCGTCGGCTGCTGGCGTTCTTGAGGTTCTGGCCTTCACGGCTGTCATCAATGCGAATGCATTGCATACCCTGGTGCTCAGTGAAGTCATCAACCCGCAACTGGCATAGCTCTTCCAGTCGTGCCCCTGTAGCTCTACCCATCAAAGGCAACCAGTAACGCCACGGGTGCTTGCGTGCTTCCTGCCGCAGCGCCTCATGACTCAGCAGTGTCGCCAAGTCGCTGCGGTCGAATGAGAGTCGTGCTTCTTTTGCCGACCCCGCCATGACTTTCATGCCAGCCAGAGGATTGTCAGTGACGTACCCGTTCGCTTTGCACCAGTTCATGAACGCAGTGAGCTTACGTAAGCGGTTATTAATCGTGACGGCAGTGATGGTCTTGTAGGTGCTGCCTGACTCAACCACCTGCTTCAACGTCTTACCCTTGAACTCGGGACGTAGGTTGAAGTACTGGGGGCAGCGGCTGAGCCGTTCCTTTAGGAGACGAGCTTGCTGAGCATCGAAGGCTATCGCAGGCATATCACCCACCAGCTCGAATAGATCGGCTAGGGCACGCTCAATGTCATCGATGCTGCCTTGTCGCCATGTGCCACCGCGTTTCCCTTCTTCTATATAAAGCTTGGTAAGGGTGGCCAGGGTAGGGCCTTCACCTCTTGGCTTCTGTATGGCTGCTGGAACCGCCCCTGAAACGGTCGGGACGGATACTTGAGGTGTCGCTTCACGCCACTGCTCACACAGCGTACGCAGCGTTTCTGGGGCTGTTAACGGGTGCTCGCTCAGGTGGCGATTAACCTGCTGAGCTAATGACGATGCAAGGAAGAGAGCTGCCTGACGTTCACGTACACGCAGGGACAATCGAAGGGTGTGTCGGTTGGGGAATAGGTGCTTGGGTAATCGAAGGTTGAGGTAGTAAACGGACTGGCGGCGAACAATGTAGGCCATGAATGAACACCAGAGTGGACCAGTAAAGTGGACCAATTGAGTGGAACAATTCTGGTCACACCCCGAGCCTTAAGCGACCGTGCTCGGTGTCTGCACGGGACGATGGTCAACAACCTCATCAGCCTGAAACCCTTGCCCCATAAGGCCCGCATTGATTCCCGTGCATGCTTGCATGCGACCTGGTCAGGCCCGGAAGGGAGCAGCCATAGCGGGAACATCGAGTGCCGGGGTGTGGCTGGTGGGGCCGCCTCCATTTCCGGGGTCGGAAAACCTCAATCTGCTGCGAACGCCTTCTTTCTGTCCTGCTTCTCGCCCAATGCTCCCACCGCCGACAGCTTCATCAGTCGCTGGAATTTAGGGCAGGCCAGATGATCCTCCTCAGGGCACTGCGCCGCATGTCGCAAGCCTTTGCTCATCGCCTGTAGGCGCCTGATCCGTGCATCCAGTTCATCGGCTTTGAGTAGCAGCTTCTGCCGGTCGACCTGAAGATTCACCAGCATCGCTCCCATCTCATCCAGCGAAAACCCCGCAGCCTGGCCCAAGGCGATCAGCGCCAAGCGGTCGGTCACATCGGCTGCGAACTGGCGCCGCTGGCCGTGTGCAGCGAGCGATTTGAGCAGCCCTTTCTTCTCGTAGTAACGCAGTGTCGAGGCGGGTACGCCCGTGCGTTTGGCAACGTCGGCTATGTCCATTTTGGGTCCTTGACTTAAAGCTGGCTTCAACTTCTATGCTGCGTGGCGTGGTGATGACAGTCAATCTATGGGGGATTTTTCAATGACGTTGACTGCGATGTTTTCAGCGGCCTTGCCGATTGGTATCGGTGCTACGGTAGTGATGGACATGTGGGGCCTGTTGCTGAGGCGCTTTGGCGTTGCCACCTTGAGTTTCGCCATGGTCGGGCGTTGGGCGGGGCATCTGCTGAATGGGCGTGTGCGGCATCAGGCGATTGCCAAGGCTGAGCCGGTGCGGCATGAGCAGGTGTTGGGGTGGGGGATTCATTACGCCGTCGGCGTGCTGTTCGCGATATTGCTGGTTGGGTTTGTGGGGGAACGATGGTTGATGGCGCCTACCTTGCTGCCTGCGGTAGTTCTCGGTGTGAGCACGGCCGTTGCGCCGTTGTGTCTCATGCAGCCGTTGTTGGGGGCAGGGTTCTTTGCGTCGAGGACACCGGCGCCTGCGCGTAACTGCGTGAAGAGCCTGACTACGCATTTTGTGTTTGGTGTGGGGTTGTTCCTGAGTGCGGGGCTGCGGGCCTCGGTGTGAGGACAGGCCAGGCGGTCAGAGCGAGCGCAGGATGAAAATGCCGGCAATCAGCATGAGCGCTGTAGAAAGGCCGCCAAGGTAAAACAGCAGCACGCCTGTCCAGGGTGAGGATGTTCTAAGCTTGCGCATTTCCTCGGCGAATGCCTCCGCTTCACTTCGTGCGTTTTCAGTGTGACTTGGGGGAGTGAAGCGCATTAGCGACTCCTTGTTACTGGATCGATCTAAAACTCACAGCTTGCTGGCCAGCGCCATGATGCCAACGATGGTCGTTACAACCGCTGAGCCAGTTGCTATGGGATACCAAAGTGCTTCTTGTCTGAGCTTACGCGCTTCTGCCACGAATTTCTGCGTCTCGGCGCCTAGCTTGCGGCCTTCATTTTGTAACTTCTCAAGTTCGAGGTGTTCGCGGTCATCCTGAAGCATCGGCCTGTCTTTTCAGTAGTGGTAATGCTGCCATAGGTATCACGAAACTATGTGCTGTCAGGGTGCGAGGCACTATCGCCGGCTTCCATGCATGCTGTAGTCCATGTCCCAGGCAGCACGCGAGCTCGAATCGGTCGCAATACCCTGTGGGAGCGAGCGTGCCCGCGAAACAGGCGACGCGGTATAGGCACCCGCTTCGCCGTAGATCGCCGGCAACCCAGCGGCCACAGGGAGCGTGCTGGCTTGCTGCCTCTGTACATCACCAGCGCTTCTGTTTCACGGGCGAGCGACAGACGGGTTGTCGCTACGGCCCATCCCTGCGTATCGTTGCAGGATCCGCTCGATTTCCCCCGTCTGTTTCAGGCGCACCAAGGCCCGCAGCAACCCTTGTGTGGGTATCGCCGGGTCGTTGCGCACCATGCACCCCAGGTCCTGCTCCTCCAGTACTGCCAGCACTTGCAGCTGCCGAGCTGCCGGCTGCCCCTGGTTGAACCACTGCAGCGACAACTCGTTGCTCACTGCATGGCGATAGCGGTGGGCTTGCAGTTTCTGCAGGACCAGCAGCTGGCTGCGGCTGTCTTCGCGACTCAGTCGGCCTTGGTCCAGCAGGGGTTGCAAGGTTGGATAGGTGTACCCCAGCACTGTACCGATGGCCTGGGGCGGCAGTTGCTCTGCTGCGACCGGGTTGCTGTCGCCAAGGCGCCCCACCAGCACGTCGCGCTGGTGAAACAGCGGGATGCTCCAGACAAAGTCCCCCGGGCGGTCATTGAACCATTGCGTGCTGACGTAGCAGCGCACATCAATGTCACCGCTGTTCATGGCCTCCTGCAAGCGCAGCCTGGCCATCACGTGATACTGCGGGCGGACCCCTGCTTCCCGGGCCAGCGCCTGTACAAGGTCATAGACCAGGCCCTCGACCGGCTGGTCATCTTCAATCCGCACCAGCGGCATGCTCCAGCTTTCAGCCACGGAAAAACGCAGCACCGGCTGTTCTGCCACGCTCTGGGTAGCCCAGACCAACAGCAAGGCCAGCAGTTTTCGCAAAAGCATCTCCTCCCTGCACAACAGGCGCCCGATTCATAGCTTAGACGAGCTGCGCAGGGTGCAATTTTGCCCCCGCTCCGCTAGCATTAGCGATCTTCCGCTCGATCAGGCTACGATGGTTTTTCGATGAGTTATCAGGTTCTTGCACGTAAATGGCGTCCGCGCTCGTTCCGCGAAATGGTCGGCCAGACCCATGTGCTCAAGGCCTTGATCAATGCCTTGGACAACCAGCGCCTGCACCATGCCTACCTGTTCACCGGTACTCGTGGCGTGGGCAAGACTACCATTGCCCGTATCATCGCCAAATGCCTGAACTGCGAGACGGGCATCACCTCCACGCCCTGCGGCACCTGTTCGGTGTGCCGGGAGATCGACGAGGGCCGCTTCGTCGACCTGATCGAAATCGACGCCGCCAGCCGTACCAAGGTCGAGGACACCCGCGAACTGCTCGATAACGTGCAGTACGCGCCCAGCCGTGGGCGCTTCAAGGTCTACCTGATCGACGAAGTGCACATGCTCTCGACGCACTCGTTCAATGCCTTGCTCAAGACCCTGGAAGAGCCGCCGCCGTACGTCAAGTTCATCCTGGCCACCACCGACCCGCAGAAGCTGCCGGCCACCATCCTGTCGCGTTGCCTGCAGTTCTCGCTGAAGAACATGAGCCCGGAGCGGGTGGTCGAGCACCTCAGCCATGTGCTGGCTGCGGAGAACGTCCCGTTCGAGGCAGATGCCCTGTGGCTGTTGGGCCGCGCCGCCGACGGTTCCATGCGTGACGCCATGAGCCTGACCGACCAGGCCATCGCATTCGGCGAAGGCAAGGTGCTGGCCGCCGATGTGCGGGCCATGCTCGGCAGCCTCGACCACGGGCAGGTCTATGGGGTGCTGCAGGCGCTGCTCGAGGGCGATGCCCGGGCCCTGCTGGAGGCCGTGCGCAACCTGGCCGAGCAAGGGCCGGACTGGGCTGGCGTGCTGGCGGAAATGCTCAACGTGCTGCACCGTGTAGCCATCGCCCAGGCGCTGCCCGAGGCAGTGGACAACGGCCAGGGCGACCGTGACCGGGTGCTGGCGCTGGCCCAGGCATTACCGGCCGAGGATGTGCAGTTCTATTACCAGATGGGCCTGATCGGCCGGCGTGACCTGCCGCTGGCGCCGGACCCGCGTGGTGGCTTCGAGATGGTCTTGTTGCGGATGCTCGCCTTCCGCCCGGCCGACACCGACGATGCGCCGAAACCGGTGCTAAAGCCAGTGGGGATCAGCCAGGCCACAGCTGATCCTGCCAACGCGGTGGCAGCCCCTGCGCAGATCGGAAGAGCGG
>NZ_DKJF01000127.1:42872-43224 GCF_002454615.1 Pseudomonas sp. UBA6699 | reverse complement strand
CTACAGGGGTGCGCAGGGTCAGGCGATCTTCTTCAAGCCCTGCTTCTTCAGCTCTTCATCACGCAGTTCGCGGCGCAGGATCTTGCCTACGTTGGTGGTCGGCAGCGCATCGCGGAACTCGATATGGCGCGGCACCTTGTAGCCGGTCACGTTGGCACGCATGTGCTCCATCACCTGCTCCTTGGTCACGGTCATGCCCGGCTTGACCACGATGAACACCTTGATCACTTCGCCCGACTTCTCGTCCGGCACCCCGATGGCCGCGCACTGCAACACGCCAGGCAAGCCGGCAAGCACATCCTCCAGCTCGTTGGGGTACACATTGAAGCCGGAGACCAGGATCATGTCCTTC
>NZ_DKJF01000127.1:0-42756 GCF_002454615.1 Pseudomonas sp. UBA6699 | reverse complement strand
GATCATGTCCTTCTTGCGGTCGACGATACGCATGTAGCCGTCTGGCTGGATCAAGGCGATGTCGCCGGTCTTGAGCCAACCCTGGTTGTCGAGGATCTCGGCAGTGGCCTCTTCACGCTGCCAATAGCCCTTCATGACCTGCGGGCCCTTGATGCACAGTTCGCCAACTTCGCCCAACGGCAACTCGTTACCAGCCTCGTCGATTACCTTGCACAGGGTCGACGGCACCGGAATACCAATGGTGCCGACCTGGTTCGCTTCGGCAGGGTTGACCGTGGCCACCGGGCTGGTTTCCGTCATGCCGTAGCCCTCGCAGATGGCGCAACCGGTCACCGCCTTCCAGCGCTCGGCCACGCTCAACTGCAGGGCCATGCCGCCCGACAAGGTGATTTTCAGCGCCGAGAAGTCCAGGGCACGGAACCCATCGTTGTTGCACAGGGCAACGAACAGGGTGTTCAGGCCGACAAAGCCGGTGAACTTCCACTTGCCCAGTTCCTTGACCATCGCCGGCAGGTCACGCGGGTTGCTGATCAACACGTTGTGGTTGCCGATCAGCATCATCGCCATGCAATGGAAGGTGAACGCGTAGATGTGGTACAGCGGCAGCGGGGTGATGAGAATTTCACAGCCTTCGTGCAGGTTCGAGCCCATCAGCGCCCGGCACTGCAGCATGTTGGCCACCAGGTTGCGGTGGGTCAGCATGGCACCCTTGGCCACGCCGGTGGTGCCGCCGGTGTACTGCAGCACCGCCACATCGTTGGCCTGCGGGTTGGCCTCGGTTACCGGCTGGCCCTTGCCCAGTGCCAGCGCAGCGTTGAAACGCACGGCCTGCGGCAGGTGGTAGGCCGGCACCATCTTCTTCACGTACTTGATCACGCTGTTGATCAGCAAGCGCTTGACCGGCGGCAACAGGTCGGCCACCTCGGTGACGATGACGTGCCGGACCTGGGTCTTGGGCACCACTTTCTCAGCCAGGTGGGCCATGTTGGCCAGGCACACCAAGGCCTTGGCGCCAGAGTCGTTGAACTGGTGTTCCATTTCCCGCGCGGTGTACAGCGGGTTGGTGTTGACCACGATCAGCCCGGCGCGTATGGCACCGAACACCGCGACCGGGTATTGCAGGACATTGGGCAGTTGCACGGCAATGCGATCACCCGGCTTGAGGTCGGTATGCTGCTGCAACCAGGCGGCAAATGCCCCCGACAGCGCATACAACTCGCCATAAGTGATAGTCTTGCCCAGGTTGCTAAAGGCCGGTTTGTCGGCAAAGCGTTGGCAGGATTGCTTGAGTACTGCCTGGATATTGGGGAATTCGTCAGGATTGATTTCCGCCGTAATCCCGGCTGGGTACTTATCCTTCCAAAAATGTTCGATCATGGAAGCCCACTCCTTCAGCAACAGCGAAGTTCGATTCACGCGTCGATGCGCTTATTATTGATATGAGATGACGGTTCGTTGCAAACCGGATCATCTGAAAGCGGGCCGAGAGTAACAGCTTTGCCTGGGGTCGCCTAGAGGCCAAAACGGGCCTTACGGTCACAAAAATGACTCAATGAACGTTTTAGGTCATTTTTAGAGTATTTAGCTTAAAGTGGCAAGCTACAAGCTTCAAGCAGCAAGATAGAGCATGCCAAAGGCTCTGATTCAACGCTTACAGCTTGTAGCTTGTAGCTTGTAGCTTGTAGCTTGTAGCTTGTAGCTTGCAGCTTGCAGCTTGCAGCTGACTCAAGCGATATCCCGCAGCTCCCGGCGCAGAATCTTGCCCACCGGCGTCATCGGCAGGGACTCGCGCAGCACGATGTGCTTGGGCACCTTGTAACCGGTGAAGTTGGCCTTGCAGTAGGCCTTGAGCTCATCCACGCTCAGCCCCCCCTCGCGCGGCACCACGAACAGCTTCACCGCCTCGCCGGAACGCTCGTCGGGCACACCGATGGCCGCACAGTTGGCGACCTGCGGGTGGCCCATCACCACGTCTTCGATCTCATTGGGGTACACGTTGAAACCCGAGACGATGATCATGTCCTTCTTGCGGTCGACGATCCGCGTGAAGCCGTCCACGTCGATCACGGCGATATCACCGGTTTTGAACCAACCGTCCGCATCCAGGGCCTGGGCGGTGGCCTCAGGTTGCTGCCAGTAGCCCTTCATCACCTGCGGCCCCTTGATGCACAACTCGCCACGCTCGCCCAACGGCAGCTCGTTGCCGTCATCATCGATGACCTTGAAGGCGGTACCGGCCACCGGGATGCCCACCGTACCCAGCCGGGCCAACTGGCCGTAGGGGTTGGTGCTGGCCACCGGCGAGGTTTCGGTCAGGCCATAGCCTTCGACAATGCGGCAGCCGGTAAGCGCCTCCCAGCGTTCGGCAGTGGCCTTGACCAGCGCCGTGCCACCGGAGTTGGTGACTTTCAGTGCCGAGAAATCCAGCCGGCGAAAACCCGGGTGATCCATCAGCGCCACGAACAGGGTGTTGAGCCCGAGCAATGCAGAGAAACGCCACTTGCCCAGCTCCTTGATGAAGCCGGGAATATCCCGCGGGTTGGTGATCAGCACGTTGTGGTTGCCGGTGACCATCATGCACATGCAGTTCGCGGTGAACGCGTAGATGTGGTACAGCGGCAGCGGCGCGATCATGACCTCCTGGCCATCCTTGAGCAGCTTCTGCCCGTCCGGGCCGTGCTGCGAAAAGCACGCCAGCACCTGCAGCATGTTGGCCACCAGGTTGCCGTGAGTAAGCATGGCGCCTTTGGCCAGCCCGGTGGTGCCGCCGGTGTACTGCAGCACGGCGATGTCGTCCAGGCTCTGCGGCACCGGTTGCGGCGACAGGCCGCGCCCCTGGCGCAGCACCTGCTTGAACGGGAGTGCCTGGGGCAAGTGGTAGGCCGGCACCATCTTTTTCAGCTTGTCGACCACCGTGTTGATCAACCAGCCCTTGGCAGTGGGCAGCAGGTCGCCCATTTTCGCTTCGATCAGGTACTCGATGCCGGTGTCGGGCAACACGGCCTGCACCCGCTTGCCGAACATGTTCAGGTAGACCAACGCCCGCGCCCCGCTGTCATTGAACTGGTGGCGCATCTCGCGCTCGGTGTACAGCGGGTTGGTATTGACCACGATCAGCCCGGCACGCATGGCCCCGAACACGGCGATCGGGTACTGCAGCACGTTGGGCATCTGCACCGCGATACGGTCGCCCGGCTGCAGGTCGGTGTGCTGCTGCAACCAGGCGGCAAACGCGGCTGAATGTCGCTCCAGTTGCGCATAGGTCAGGGTCACGCCCAGGTTGCTGAATGCCGGGCGGTCGGCAAAGCGCTTGCAAGAGCGCTCGAACACCTCGACCACCGAGGCATAGGCATTGATGTCGATGGTGGAAGGCACGCCCGCCGGGCGCTTGTCATTCCAGAAGTCGGCTTGCATTTATTATTGTTCCTCTGCCTGGACCTGCACTGCGTCCTTGGATCCTTGACCTGGTCGCCAACCGGCAAACAGGCGTTGCTTCGACGTTAGCAGGTAAGCCCGGGGTGGCCTATACGCCAAGTGCCGCCATTAACATTGTGAATCTTATTTGTGCCCTTCCTGCAATCGGGCCGGTTGTGCATACACTGTTCCGGTACCCCATGCGCACAAGGAGCCGCCATGCCCCACGACGCCTTCTGGCTGCCCGTCAGCGAGCACTGCCGCCTGTACGTGCACCAATGGCTGCCAGCCTCGCCAGTGAAAGCCGTAGTCCTGCTGGCCCATGGCATGGCCGAGCATGCCGGGCGCTACCAGCGCCTGGGCCTGGCCCTGGCCGCGGCTGGCTTTGCCGTGTTCGCCGCTGACCAGCGTGGCCACGGACGTAGCGCCGAGCACGGCAGCCTGGGCCTGTTCAGCCGCCATCATGGCTGGAATGCCGTGGTCGACGACCTCGGCCGGCTGGCCCAGTACATTGGCCAACACTACCCGGGCACCCCGCTGTTCCTGTTCGGCCACAGCATGGGCAGCTACATCGCCCAGGCTTACCTGCTGCACCACAGTGCCAGCCTGCACGGGGCGATCCTGAGCGGTTCCAACTACCAGCCTGCCGCGCTGTACCGCATGGCCCGGCTGGTGGCGCGGCTGGAGGCCTGGCGCCAGGGGCCGCTGGGCAAGAGTGCGGTGATCGAATGGCTCTCCTTCGGCGCGTTCAACAAGGCCTTCAAGCCCAACCGCACGGCATTTGACTGGCTCAGCCGCGACCCGGCCGAGGTCGACCGCTACGTCAACGACCCGCTGTGCGGCTTTCGGTGCAGCAACCAGCTGTGGCTGGACCTGCTGCAAGGCTTGGCGCAGATCAGCCAGCCGGGTAACCTCGCACAGATCGATCCGAACCTGCCGATACTGATAATGGGTGGGGAATGTGATCCGGTCAGTGCCGGCAAGCGTCTCACCCATCTGGCCGACGCCCTGCGCGCCACCGGCAATCGACATGTACAGCTACGCGTCTATCCTGAAGCGCGGCATGAAGTACTCAACGAAACCAACCGTAACGAGGTCACTGCCGACATTGTCGGCTGGCTTGAACAGGCACTGGCCATTGATCGGCCTGTGCGCAGTGAATGACAGCCACCCTCGCCTACCGCTCAAGGAAACCCCGATGTCCCAGGTCACCAACACGCCTTACGAAGCCCTCGAAGTAGGCCAGAAGGCGCAATACCAGAAGTCCGTCGAAGAGCGCGACATCCAGCTGTTCGCGGCGATGTCCGGTGACCACAACCCGGTGCACCTGGACGCCGAGTTTGCGGCCAAGAGCATGTTCCGCGAACGCATTGCCCACGGCATGTTCAGCGGCGCGTTGATCAGTGCGGCAGTGGCCTGCACCCTGCCAGGCCCTGGCACCATCTACCTGGGCCAGCAGATGAGCTTCCAGAAGCCGGTGAAGATTGGCGACACGCTCACCGTACGCCTGGAAATTCTGGAAAAACTGCCCAAGTTCAAAGTGCGCATCGCGACCAATGTGTACAACCAGAACGATGAGCTGGTGGTGCAGGGCGAAGCGGAAATCCTGGCGCCACGCAAGCAGCAGACCGTGGAACTGGTATCGCCACCGAATTTCGTTGCCAGCTGAGCATAGCGCTGGCACTACCGGCCCTGCGGCGGGCGAATGCCCGCCCCCAGGCAACCATCAGTCTGGCATCCGCTGGGTGACCAACTCCACCAGGCGGTCCAGGCTTTCACCCCAGCCCTGGTAGAACCCCATGTCCTCGTGGGCCTTGCAATCGGCAGCATTCCAGTGCCAGGCCCGGGCGGTATAACGGGTTTTGCCCCGTTCCTCGTCCAGGCTGATCACGGCGGTCATGAACGCCTTGTTCGACGGTACCCAGCCGGGGCCAAACGCATCGGTGAACACCAGGCGCCGCGGCGCCGCGATCTCCAGGAACACGCCCTGGGTGGGGTACTCGCTGCCATCCGGCGCCCGCATCAAGGTGCGGAACAGGCCGCCGGGCCACAATTGCATCTCGCATTCCGGGGTGCTCATGCCATGCGGCCCCCACCATTGCCTTAGCCACTCGGGCTCGGTCCAGGCGCGGAACACTTTGGCCGGTGGGGCGTCGATCAGGCGACTGATCAACAACTCATGTTGCGCTTGCGCAGCAGGGGCAAGGCTCATCGGGTGTTGTCTCCGTGGCAGTCAGGGTGGCAGTTCACACAGCAAGGCTGTGCGAATTCCCCACGTCCACGATAGACCAGGCCCGCCCCACGAGGGTGGCCCGCCGAGCAGCGGCTCAGTGCGTTTGGCGATAACGGCCCACGGCGTTCGAGCGCCGCGCGGGGGCGCTCGAACCTCCTGTAGCCGGTCAACCCTGCTGGCAGCCCTCGCCCATGGCACGGTACTGGATGGTATGCACCTGGCCGTGATGGTCTTCATAGGTCATGGTGGCAGGCACCACTTCGCAAACATTGGGAATGGTCGACAGGTCGATTACCCGCTTGATATCCAGGTTCATCGAGTAGTCGTACTGCTGGGCCACTGGCTGGGTGGAGACGGGCTTGGCCTCATCGGCGAGGGCGAACGAGGACATACCGACCAATGCAAGAATCAGTAATGGTTTCATGGTGTTTTGCCTTTTGAGCATTCAAGCTGATCGATTGACTTCTAATGCCGTTTCCGGCGCGGAGAAGTTGCCATCTACGGTGGAGATGGCACGAAGTACCGATCCCGCTTCGTACTGCAGGGGGGATGCCTGAAATTCTACGCCTGGCCGTTAATAGTTGAACCCCGAACTCGGATATTCAGTCTTGCCGAATTTGCAACAATCTGCGACAAAATACCCGCAAAGCATTACGCCAGAGCCTCTGCTCTGTACTCAGGGGAAATTCGCCATTTCTGAACAATTAACCTGCTCGACACTTGCAGATACAGAACGCCGGCTGCTGGACCACTTTTACCGGCAACAAGGCTCGCGCATGCGCGCGGCAAGCGATGCGCAGTTGTGGGTAGCCAGGGGGCCGGGGATCATTGCCGGGCTGAGCCTGGCCAGGGTAACCGGGGGCTTCTGGCTGACCGGCCTGTTCGTCGACCCGCAACGGCGCCAGCAAGGGATAGCCGGCAAACTGGTGAAGGCGGCGCTGGCCCAGGCTGACGGGCCAACCTGGCTGTTTTGCCACCCCGACCTGCTGCCGTTCTATCAACGCCTGGGTTTCGAACTGGCGCAGTGCCTGCCAGACACCCTGCATGGCCGCTTGCAACGCTACCAGCGCAGCAAACGCCTGGTGGCCCTGCAGCAGGGTCAGTCGTCGCCTGCTTCCAGCCCTGGGAACAGCACGTCGGTGTAGCCGAACTTGGTAAAGTCCTGGATCCGCGATGGATACAAACGCCCGATCAGGTGGTCGCACTCATGCTGCACCACCCGCGCGTGGAAGCCTTCGGCAAAGCGGCGGATCGCATTGCCCTGTGGGTCGATGCCCTCATAGCAAATGTGCTTGAAGCGTGGTACCACGCCGCGCAAGCCGGGCACCGAAAGGCAGCCTTCCCAACCGTCTTCCAGTTCAGTGGAGGTCGGGGTGATGACCGGGTTCAGCAGGATGGTCTGCGGCACCGCTTCGGCGTCCGGGTAACGCTCGCTGCGTTCGAAGCCGAAAATCACCAGTTGCAGTTCGATGCCCACCTGCGGCGCGGCCAGGCCCACGCCGCCGACATGGCGCATGGTTTCAAACATGTCGTCGATCAGTTGCTGCAGCTCGCCGCTGCCCAGCAGCTGCGCGGGCACTGGCGCGGCGACGCGCAGCAGGCGCTCGTCGCCCATCTTGAGAATGTCACGGATCATCGGGGGTTAGGCTCGGAAGTCTGCGCCTGGCCCGAAGTGGGGTGCTCATGGCCCAGAACACTGATGGTCTGCGCGGGCGCGTGCTCGTCGAAATCCTTTTCACCGGGGTTTTTGCCCTCGGCCGACATGTGCTCGATCACCGCATTCATTTCGGCGCCCAGCAACAGCACGGCAGCCGAGATGTAGAAATACAGCAACAGCACGATGATTGCACCAATGCTGCCGTACATGGCGTTGTAGTCAGCGAAGGTTTTCACGTAGTAGGCAAAGCCCAGCGACGCGATGATCCACACCACCACCGCCAGCACCGAGCCCGGCGTGATGAAGCGGAACTTCTGTTTCACATCAGGCATTACGTAGTAGATCAACGCGACCGCCACCATCAGCAGAAAGACGATCACCGGCCAGCGCAACACCGTCCACAAGGTGACGATGAACTCCTGCATGCCGATCTGGGCGGCGATCCACTCCATGACTTGCGGGCCCAGCACCATCAGCGCGGCGGCTGCCAGCAGCATGCCGGCCAAGCCCACGGTGTAGAAAATGGATAACGGGATGCGCTTCCAAACCGGCCGGCCCTCGGGCACATCATAGGCGGCGTTCATGGCGCTCATCATCAGGCGCACACCGGCCGATGCGGTCCACAAGGCGATCACGATACCAACCGACAACAGCCCGCCCTTGGATTGCTGTAACTGGTCGATTACCGGGTTCACCTGCTCCAGGGCCTGGGGTGGCAATACCAGCTCCGATTGCAGGCGCAACCAGGAGAAAAAGTCGGGCAGGTGCAAAAAGCCGATCAGGGCAATCAGGAACAGCAAGAATGGGAATAGCGAGAACAGCGCCTGGTAGGCCAGCGCCGACGCATAGGTGGACATCTCGTCATCGAGAAATTCCTTGACGGTGCGCGCCAGCACGCGGTGCAAAGGCAGGCCCTGCAGGGCGGAAAAAATCATAGCGTCTCCTTTCGCCGCTTGATCGAATCAACACACAAGTCTAATAGACCGTGCCGATGCTGTGCTGCTCCCAGTCGCGATTGAAGAAATTGGCGGCAAAAGTAACGGCCTCTTCGCACGCGTGCGAAGAGGCCGACACAGGCTTGCTCAGATCACGGTTTTTTTACCGCGTCTTTCACATCGCCCTTCACTTGCTGCGCCTCGCCTTTGAGCTCTTGCGCCTTGCCCTCGGCACGCAGCTTGTCGTTGTCGGTCACCTTGCCGACACCTTGTTTCACGTTGCCCATCGCCTCATTGGCCAGGCCTTTGACTTTGTCTTTAGTACCGCTCATGGCAAAACTCCTGCAAATGGAGACACGTGTACAGTGTCGACAAAAGGTGGACCCAGCACCCAGCGCAAGAGTTTCAACGAATTTTCACCCCGCAAGCCAAGCGGTCAATCTACGGGCGAATACCGCACCATACCCGGCCCATGCGTCTGATGCCCGCACTGCTGGCCTTGCTGCCACTGCTGCCCCTGTCCACCCTGGCCACC
Source organism: Pseudomonas sp. UBA6699 (assembly GCF_002454615.1). Taxonomy (NCBI): domain Bacteria; kingdom Pseudomonadati; phylum Pseudomonadota; class Gammaproteobacteria; order Pseudomonadales; family Pseudomonadaceae; genus Pseudomonas; species Pseudomonas sp. UBA6699. The sequence goes on along the minus strand of NZ_DKJF01000127.1, from coordinate 33,982 downwards.
GCTGCCGCCAGCCCTGAAACCCTGCGCTGGGCCATTGAAACCAGTAACCGGAACCCCGGCCATTACCGTATCGACATCGCCGCCGTGGGCAAGCCACCTTATGTGATCCGCCCCAGCCACGCGCTGCCGGAAATCAAAGGCCCGGTCAGCATCACCGGGCTGGCCTGGGCACGCGAGGGTCATTACATTGCCATCGACGGCTCCGCCTACATCAAGGACCAGGGTGTTCGCACCTGCCCCGGCGCCCTGCCCGGATCGGGGTCAGCGTCACCGGTGAGGGCAACATCCTCGACGGCAACCTGATCCACGGCAACCGCATCGGCGTCGCCCTGCGCCCGGAGCCTGAGGTGACTACCACGCGCCTCAGCGGGAACCGTATCTGGGCCAACAGCCAGGATATCCGCCGCTGCCAGGCGGGCGGCTCATGCGTACCCGGGCAGCGCACCGGGGCCATCGTGTTTGGCGTGCCAGCCCAGGCACACGCCTTGTATGTGGGCTCACGCGGGATTGGCGCCGACCTGCCGAAGCAGGACCAGGCACTTATCTGCAACGCCAAGGGCGAGCCCAAGCCGTGCCAGCCGCTGCCCAACCACAATCAGCCGGCACCACGGCTGCTGGCGCTGGAAGGCAATGTGCTGCGCGGTGAAGTACAGGGGCCGGCATCGAGCCTGCTGCGCGTTGAGTTCTTCGGCAATGCCCAGGCCGACGCCACCGAGGCCGAGCACTACCTTGGCGAAGTGCAGGTGAACAGTGACGTACAAGGGCAGGCACGGTTTGCCCAGGCGCTGGACGACATCGCCGGGTTGCGCAGCTTCACCGCGACCGTGACCACCGCTGACGGGGCAACCTCCGAGCTGAGCCTGCCGCTTCGTCGCTGACGCACCGCCAGGGCCGGCTGATGGCGGGTGTGGGGCGCAACCCAAGGCAGCGCCCGCGCCCCCCACCTGGCGCGCCCGCAGCAGGCACAACCATCAAACCTTGCCCCGCCCCGTGGCACCCCTCACAATGCAGGCCTTCATAGCGTCAACCCGCAGGAACCTGCATGAAACTCGACAAACCCGCCGCCATCGCCCGGCGCAACCAAGCACTGGCCCGCCCGGTGCTGAACAGCAGCAACACGCTGTTCGCCATTCTGGACAACAAACGCAACCTGTGGTGGTTCGAAGTGCCGGTGGCGCTGCTGGGCAAGGGCCAGGCCGACTGGGTCAACCTGCTGCTGCATACCCCGCAAACCGACAAGCTGCAGCACCTGAAAGTGCCGACCAACTTCCTCAAGGCCCACCTGGAGCAGATGGAAGTGCGCAAGCCTGGCAAGCGCCGCTCGACCATCAGCCTGGCGCTGAGCGCCGACCGCGACTCGCTGCTGCGCGACACCCGCCCAGGTGGCGAGCAGCTGGACTTCCGCAACTTCGTTCAGGCCTGATCAGGCCTTTTCGATCCGGTCGTCATGGATGACGATCAAGCCCTGCTTGAACAAGCCGCCAATGGCTTTCTTGAAGTTGCCCTTGCTGACATTGAACAGCTTGCTGATCAACGCCGGGTCGCTCTTGTCACACACCCCCAGCACCCCGCCTTCGGCCTCCAGGCGCGCCATGATCTGCTCCTGCAGGCTGTCGGCCAGGGCGGCGCCCACCGGCTGCAGGCTGAGGGCGATCTTGCCGTCGTGGCGCAGTTCCTTGATGAAACCCTTCTCGTGCATGCCCGAGCGCAGGAACTTGAACACTTCGTTCTTGTGGATCAAGCCCCAGTGGCGGTTGTTGATGATGGCCTTGAAGCCCATCGGCGTTTCGCCAGCCACCAACAGCTCGACCGGCTGCCCGACCTTGTAATCGGCCGGGGCCACGTCGAGGTAGCGGTCCAGGCGGGAAGTGGCGGTGATGCGGCGGGTGCGCTTGTCGAGGTACACGTGCACCACGCAGTAGTCGCCGATCTTCAACGGCCGCGCCTCTTCCGAGTACGGCATCAACAGGTCCTTGGACAAGCCCCAGTCGAGGAAGATGCCGGCACCGTTGATGTCCTTGACCTTGAGGCTGGCAAACTCACCGACCTGCACCTTGGGCTTCTCGGTGGTCGCAATCAGCTGGTCTTCGCTGTCCAGGTAGATGAACACGTTCAACCAGTCATCGACTTCGGTTTCGGCGTTTTTCGGGATATAGCGCCCAGGCAGCAGGATCTCGCCATCGGCGCCGCCGTCCAGGTACAGACCGAAGTCCACGTGTTTCACGATTTGCAAACTGTTGTAACGCCCAAGCAGAGCCATTTCCGATGATCCTCATAACAAGGCGGCTATTCTACACCTGAAGCCAGCGCGCCGCCCGACCGCTGATGCAGTGGAACCGCCGTGCCCCCCTCGCGTCTACCGTCTGGCCAGCCACTGCAAGGAACAGCCCATGCCTTCACGCCTGTCCAAAGCCCTGCTCATTGCCCTTGGATTCGCCCTGGCCCTTGGCGCCTGCAGCCGCATGGACCTGGCCTACCGCAACCTCGATCGCCTGGTGCCGTGGTCGCTGGGCGACTACCTGGACATGAACGGCACGCAAAAGGCCTTGCTCGACGACCGCCTCAAGCAACACCTGGCCTGGCACTGCAAGACCCAGTTACCGGGCTACCTCGACTGGCTGGAGCGGGTCCGCGCCATGGTCGCCGACAACCAGGTGACCGACCAGGCGCTGCAGCAACGCACCCGCGAAGCGCGCCAGGCGATTGGCCGTGTGGCCGAGGAAATCACCCCTTCGGCGACCGAGTTGTTGCGCGGCATGAGCGACCGCCAGGTGGCCGAAATGCGTGAAGCGTTCCGCGACGACATCGCCGAGCGGCAAAAAGAGTACGTCGATACCCCGCTGGCCGAGCAGGTCAGCGAGCGCAGGGCACGTATGGAAAAACGCCTGACCGCCTGGTTTGGCCCACTGTCCGCGGTGCAGAAGCAACGCGTACAAGCCTGGTCAGCAGCGCTGGGCGACCAGAACCGCGAATGGATCGCCAACCGCGCCCACTGGCAGCAACAGCTGCTGCTGGCGATGAACCAACGCAACGACGCCAGCTTCGAGCCGCGCCTGGCGACCTTGTTGCAACACAAGGAAAGCCTGTGGACGCCGGAATACCGCGCGGCCTTCCAGAACACCGAGCAACAGGCGCGCAGCCTGTTGGTAGACCTGGTGCAGCAAAGTAGCGTGCAGCAGCGGCAGTTGCTGCAAGCGCGGTTGGCCAAGGTGCGCGGCCACTTCAGTGAGCTGAAGTGCCTGAAGGAGTGAGGGGCCTGGCCTGCAACACCGCCCTCAGCGCCCCTTGCGCCGATACGGGAACACGTCGATCACCTTCCCCTCGCCAATGGCCGCCTGCAGGCCCTTCCAGTAATCCGCGTCATACAGCTCGCCGTGCAAGCGGCTGAACAAGCGCCGCTGGCCCATGTCGGCAAACAGAAACGGCGGAAACTCTTCGGGGAACACATCGTGCGGCCCGATCGAATACCACGGCTCGCCCGACAGCTCGTCTTCCGGATACCGCGGTGGCGGTATGTGGCGGAAATTCACCTCGGTCAGAAAGCAGATTTCGTCATAGTCATAGAACACCACCCGCCCATGCCGGGTGACACCAAAGTTCTTCAACAGCATGTCACCAGGAAAAATGTTCGCTGCCGCCAGTTGCTTGATGGCCAGGCCGTAGTCTTCCAGCGCCGCCAGCACCTGGCCTTCGCCCGCGCGCTCCAGGTACAGGTTCAGCGGGGTCATGCGCCGCTCGGTCCAGCAGTGGCGCACCAGCACCGTGTCGCCCTCCAGGGCCACGGTCGAGGGCGCCACTTCGAGCAACTCGGCCAGGCAATCGGGCTCGAACTTGCTGCGTGGGAAACGAAAATCGGCGAACTCCTGGGTATCGGCCATGCGCCCTACCCGGTCCACGCTTTTCACCAACCGGTACTTGTCGATCACCGTAGCGCGGTCAACGGTTTTCGACGGTGAAAAGCGGTCTTTGATGACCTTGAACACGGTGTTGAAACCGGGCAGGGTGAACACGCTCATGACCATGCCGCGCACCCCCGGCGCCATGACGAAGCGGTCGTCGCTGTTGGCCAGGTGGTTGATCAGGGCCCGGTAGAACTCCGACTTGCCTTGCTTGTAGAAACCGATCGACGTGTACAGCTCGGCAATGTGCTTGCCCGGCAGAATGCGCTTGAGAAAATGCACGAACTCGGCCGGCACCGGCACATCGGCCATGAAGTAGGAGCGGGTGAACGAGAAGATGATCGACACCTCGGCTTCGTCGGTGATCACCCCGTCCACCTCGATGCCATGGCCCTCGCGGTGCAGCAAGGGAATCACCAAGGGCCATTGCTCATCGCGGTTGTACAGGCGGCCGACCAGGTAGGCACCTTTGTTGCGGTACAGCACGGGCACGAACAGCTCCACCGCAAGCTCCGGGTCCTTGCAAACCCAGTCGGGCAGGCATTCGCGCACCTGCGCTTCCAGCCGTGCCAGGTCACCCTCCAGGTCACCGTAGGCGACATCGAACGGGTAGTCGGCGAAGATCGCCTGCAGCATTCCCTTAAGGCTACCGCCCAGCGCATAGGTACGGGTTTGCGCGGCGCGCTCGCGCCCGCGCAGCGACGGCCGGGTGGTGTGGATGAACATGCAACCATCGCTGATCTGGTCGTGGCTGAACAGGCTGCAGAACAGCGAGTTGTACCAGGTCTCGGCCAACTCATCGTCCAGCCGGGGGTCGATCTGCTGAATGTAGGCGTGTTTGGCCAGCGGCCACTGCGCCACGTCCAGCAACACCGGCGCGGGGAAGGCCTGGCGCAGCCAGCCGTTGACCTCGGCGACTTTTTCTTCATACAGGCTGATGCGCGCAGCCGCGGCCTGCTGGATTTCCTGCCAGCGCGCCTGTTCGAAGCGCTGGCGGGCGCCGAGGGTAATGCGCTGGAAGTGGTCACGGTAATCGTCGAAGCCCGCCAGGATGGTGCGGGCGATTTCGACAGCGGGCCAGGGTTGGGGCATGCCGGGCACCTCATGGGTGAATGAGTTACACAGCTTAGTCGGCCTGACGCAAATGCGGGCCAGGTTCACTGCGCAAGAAAGCACAAGTATCGCCCCGCCCCCTCGCGTACACTCGCGCCCCTGCCCTGCCCTCCGGAGACCGTTGTGAGCCCGATTGCCCTAACCCGCCTGCTGACCCTTGCTGCCGTCTGGGGGGCGAGTTTCCTGTTCATGCGCATCATCGCCCCCGAGCTGGGCACTGTGCCGACCGCGTTCTTTCGCGTCTCGATCGCCTGCCTGGGCCTGGTCGCCATCGTCGCCGCCAGCCGCGTGCGCTGGGACTTCCAGGGCAAGCTCGGGGCCTGCCTGGTACTGGGCATGATCAACTCCGGCATCCCGGCAACCTTCTATTCCGTAGCTGCCCAGGTGCTGCCAGCCGGTTACTCGGCGATCTTCAACGCCACCACGCCACTGATGGGCGTGCTGATCGGCGTGCTGTGCTTCCGTGAACCCATGACGTTGGCCAAGCTCTGCGGCATCTTCCTTGGCCTGCTCGGTGTCGGCATCCTCAGCGGGGCCGGGCCGGTGGCCCTGGACATGGCCCTGCTGCAAGGCGCCCTGGCGTGCCTGGCAGCTACCACCTGCTACGGCTTTGCCGGGTTCCTCGCGCGGCGTTGGATCAGTGGCCTGGACAGCCGCCTGTCGGCGCTGGGCAGCATGCTCGGCGCTACGCTGATGCTGAGCCCGCTGTTCGCCTGGAGCGCCCTCAGCCAGCCGCCCGCCAGCTGGGGCGGCTGGCAGGTCTGGCTGTCGCTGCTCGGCCTGGGCCTGCTGTGCACGGCATTCGCCTATATCCTGTACTTCCGTCTGCTGGCAGAAATAGGCCCGGTCAAGGCCAGCACCGTGACCTTCCTGATCCCGGTGTTCGGCGTGCTGTGGGGCGCATGGCTGCTGGACGAGCCGCTGTCGATGGCGCACCTGTATGGCGGCCTGCTGATTGCTGTGGCCTTGTGGCTGGTACTGCGCCCGGCGCGCAATTGACCGGGAGAACGGCATGAACCCGACCTGCAAGAAGGTGCTGTTCCGCCTGGAACAGGACGCCAACGGCTACCCACCGGCCTCGGTCGAAGGCCTTTGGGCCAAGGCTGTGGAAGGCGGCCATGCCGTGGACAACATCCCCTTTCATGTGTACGGCATCGCGCCGGGTGACCTTATCGGCACCTATGAAGAAGACGGCCAGACCTGGTTCGCCGAACTGCGCCAAAGCAGCGGCACCTCGGTGTTCCGGGTGCTGGTCAAGCCCCCGGAAACCCTCGATCAGGTTCGCGCTGCCTTGCAGGATTTCGGCTGCGCCTGTGAAACCGAGCATTCGGTAAGACTGCTGGCCGTGGCACTACCGCAACAGCGCTCGATCGACACCCTGCTCTACTACCTGCTCACCCAGCGCGAAGCCGGGCTGCTGGACTTCGAGGAAGGCGTACTCCGGCACGCCATCCCCGCCGAGTTCCGCTAGGGCTCAGGCCTCGGCCAGGCGCTTGGCAGGCTTGCGGAACACGAACAGCAGGCCGACCACGATCAACCCCATGCCCAGCAGGCTGAGCGGCGCCAGGCGGTTGCCGAAGATCAGCAAGTCCATCACCGCGGTCACCGCCGGCACCAGGTAGAACAGGCTGGTGACGTTGACCAGGTTACCCTTGGCGATCAGCCGATACAGCAGCAAGGTGGCCAGCAGCGAAACCACCAGGCCCATCCACAGCAAGGCAGCCACGAAACCCCCGGTCCACTGCACCTGCAAGGGTTGCAAGGGTGCGAACAGCGCGCACAGGGCAAAGCCGGCCAGGTACTGCAGCGGCAGCGTGCCCATGGGGTTTTCGGTGATGCGTTTTTGCAGGATCGAACCGCAAGTCATGCTGGCCAGCGCCAGCAGGGCGAACAGCATGCCCGCCAGCGACACCCCACCCAGGTTGAGCCCCTGGTACACCACCATGATCAAGCCGCTCAAGCCCAGCCCCAGGCCGAACAGGCGGCTGATCGAACGCTGGCGCTCCATCAGCACGACGGTGAGGATCGGTTGCACGCCCATGACCGTGGCCATGATGCCTGGCGTGACGTGGGTGTCGAGGGCCAGCAGATAGAATATCTGGTAAGCCCCGAGCAACACGCAGCCAGTGCCCAGGGCACGCAGCATGGCGCCCTTACGGCGTGGCCAGCGCAGCCCCAGCAACGGCCCGATCAGCAACAGGCCCGCCAGGGCCAAGGCAGAGCGCAGCAGCAGGAACGCGAACGGGCTGGCATGCGCCAGGCCAAGTTTGGAAACGATCGCCCCGCTGCTCCACAGCAGGACGAACAGGCTGGTAGTGGCCGCCGAGGCCACGGATGCTTTGTTGAAAAAGGACATGTATTGCCACCTGATGATAGGCAGATAAGCCAAGCGGACGGCCTGCGCTAAAGCGCACTAAGTAGCCGGCCGGGTTCAGTGGGTTGCGTGTGCGAAGGGACTCGGCCGAAGCCGATCAGCCCAACACGACCACGCAGCATGGCGGAGCTACGCCGCCTACGGCGCCACTGACAGGTGGTGGGTAATGACTGACCATGGCCGGCTGCTGGCTGCCACGCACGACCATGCCCGCGACTGGCGCGATGGCAAAGCTGGTGGTGGAGGGCTTGGCGGGCATGATTCAGGCTTCAGGGAAGGAAGTGTTGTGGAGAATAGCGGTGAACCCACGATCGGGCAATAGCGGGCGCCAGTGTGAGGTGAGCTGGCCTGTGCGCGGGTGAACCCGCGCACAGGCCAGCCTGCGCTCAGAACAACCAGCGGTAAAGCAGATAAGCCACGACCACCGCCAGCACCGGGCGCAAGACCCGGTAGGCCTTGGGGTTGGCCCGTTTGAACTGCTTCACGTGGGTGCTGAGCTTGTTGGAGAAGCGCTTGCTCCAGGCATACGCCTGGTTGATGCCGCCCACCCGCTCGTCGTCGGTGTTCTGCGGCGCGGTGGCGCGGCCCAGGAAGGCACTGACCTTGCGGTTGATGCGGGTCATCAGCGGGCTGCTCAACGGCCGCTCGATGTCGCAGAACAGGATCACCCGGGTCACATCGGTCTCGTTTTTCACCCAGTGCACGTAGGTTTCATCGAACATCACGTCTTCGCCGTCCCGCCAGGCGTACTCCTGCCCATCGACGTAGATGCGGCAGGCGTCGGAGTTCGGCGTGGACAGGCCCAGGTGGTAACGCAACGAACCGGCGAATGGGTCGCGGTGCGGGTTCAGGTGGCTACCGCCAGGCAGCAGGGCGAACATCGCGCCCTTGACGTTGGGAATGCTGCTGACCAGTTCTACGGTTTTCGGGCACAGCGCCTCGGCCGATGGCAGCGGCTTGTCATACCACTTCAGGTAAAACCGCTTCCAGCCCTTCTTGAAGAACGAACCGAAGCCGGCGTCGTTGTCCTTTTCGGCGGCGCGGATATAGCCCTCGTCGAACAGGCGCATGGCCTCTTCGCGGATTTCCTGCCAGTTGTCTTTGAGCACATCCAGTTCCGGGAAGCGCTGGCGGTCCAGGTAGGGTTTGGACGGCACCCCGGAAAACAGGTACATCAAGGCGTTGTAGGGGGCGAACAGCGCCGAATGGTTGACGAACTGGCGCAACACCGGCAGGCGGGCTTTGCCGCGCAGGTGCACGAACAGCACACTGCCGAAGAACACCAGCAAGACACCCGCCTTGGCTGCAAAGGATAAGGTCATGCATCACTCCTAGGTGAAGAAACAGGGCTGCGCGGCCTGCTCTCCTGAAAATCATCCTGCCATCATAAACCGATCCCGCCGCGGTACAAACCACCCGGGCGGGATCGTGTCGATGAAGATTGTGCAGTCAACCAGGCTGCCGAACATTGAGCCCGGTCAGCGGCATGGCCGGTTACTGCTGGTTTTCCTGGTCGCTGAACATGTCGCTGAACAGCATGCTCGACAAATAACGCTCGCCGGAATCGGGCAGCACCACGACGATGGTCTTGCCCTGCATTTCCGGTTTTTCCGCCAGGCGCACGGCCGCCGCCATGGCTGCGCCGCAAGAAATGCCGCAGAGAATGCCCTCTTCCTGCATCAGGCGAATGGCCATGGCCTTGGCCTCTTCGTCGGCCACCGTCAGCACCTGGTCGACAATCGACAGGTCGAGGTTTTTCGGTACGAAGCCAGCCCCGATGCCCTGGATCTTGTGTGGGCTGGGCTTGAGCTCTTCGCCGGCCAGGGTCTGGGTGATCAGTGGCGAAGCCTCGGGCTCCACGGCCACCGACAGGATCGCCTTGCCCTGGGTATGCTTGATGTAGCGCGACACACCGGTGATGGTGCCGCCCGTGCCCACCCCCGCCACCAGCACGTCCACCGCACCGTCGGTGTCGTTCCAGATTTCCGGGCCTGTGGTTTTTTCGTGAATGGCGGGGTTGGCCGGGTTCTCGAACTGGCCTGGCAGGAAGTACTGCGCCGGGTCTGAGGCCACGATTTCGTTGGCCTTGTCGATGGCGCCCTTCATGCCTTTGGCCGGCTCGGTCAGCACCAGTTCGGCGCCCAGCGCCTTCAGTACCTTGCGCCGTTCGAGGCTCATCGAAGCGGGCATGGTCAGCATCAGCTTGTAGCCACGCGCGGCGGCAACGAAGGCCAGGCCGATACCGGTGTTGCCCGAGGTGGGCTCGACTATGGTCATGCCCGGCTTGAGCCGGCCGCTGCTTTCGGCATCCCAGACCATGTTCGCGCCAATGCGGCACTTGACCGAGTAGCCCGGGTTGCGCCCCTCGATCTTGGCCAGGATGGTCACGCCACGCGGGGCGATCCGGTTGATCTGCACCAGCGGCGTGTTGCCGATGGAATGGGCGTTGTCTGCAAAGATACGGCTCATGGCAGGGGTCCTTGGCATGAAAGCGAGCAGGAAAAGACCTCAAGGGTAAGCCCCGGCCGTAGGCCCGTAAAGCCTGTTCGAACTCAACCGGGCGCATTGCGGTCCACCGCACATCCTCCTGGGAGACACCCCGATGAAAGCCCGTTATCGCTGGCCGCTGATCGGCCTGGCCAGCCTGGTGGCGCTGCTGGTGGCGTTGCACCTGGCCCTGCCCTACCTGGTACGCGACTACCTCAACGACAAGCTGGCCGACATGGGCGACTACCGTGGCCACGTGGCCGACGTGGACCTGGCCTGGTGGCGCGGGGCCTACCGGATCAACGGCCTGCGGATCGTCAAGACCAGCGGCAAGGTGCCAGTGCCGCTGCTGGATGCACCGGTTATCGACCTGTCGGTCAGCTGGCACTCGCTGATCTACGACAAGGCCGTGGTGGCGAAAGTGATCTTCGAGCAGCCCGAACTGAACTTCGTCGACGGCGGCAACAAGCAGGCCTCGCAGACCGGCCAGGGCACCGATTGGCGGCAACAACTGGAAAAGCTGCTGCCGATTACCCTCGATGAAGTGCATATCGACAATGGCACCCTGACCTTTCGCAATTTCAACTCCAACCCCCCGGTCAACCTCAAGGCAACCCGGCTGGACGCCACCATCAGCAACCTGACCAACGTGCGCGACAAGCAAGGCCGGCGCGACGCCAGCTTCGAGGGCACGGCGCTGATCGCCGGCAATGCCAAGGTCGAAAGCCGCGCCACCTTCGACCCGTTCAGTGACTTCGATGACTTCGAGTTCCGCCTGCGTGCCACCGGCATAGAACTGCGCAACCTGAATGACTTCGCCAGTGCCTACGGCAAGTTCGACTTCAGCGCAGGGCATGGTGACGTGGTCATCGAGGCGCAGGCGGAAAACGGCCGCCTCAATGGCTACATCAAACCCCTGCTGCGTGACGTGGACGTGTTCGACTGGCAGCAAGATGTCGAAAACAAGGACAAAGGCTTCTTCCGCTCGGTGTGGGAGGCCCTGGTGGGCGCCTCCGAGACGGTGCTGAAGAACCAACCGAAAAACCAGTTCGCCACCCGGGTGGAGCTCAGTGGCAGCGTGCACAAGCAGAACATCAGCGCCTTCGAGGCCTTCCTGCAGATCCTGCGCAACGGCTTCATCCAGGCGTTCAATGCACGCTATGAGCAACCGGCGCCGAAGTCCGACTGAAACAGTGTGACGGGGCATTCAGGGACTGAATACCCGGTCCGCGTTTTCAGCTGCCCGGGCCCGCGTTATAGTCGGTAACAAATCGAAAACAGGTGTTGGGCCATTCGCGGGCACGCCCGCTCCCACAGGTACTTCCGCAGATTCAGAAGTTTGTGCAATTCCTGTGGGAGCGGGCGTGCCCGCGAAGAGGCCGGCACAGGCTTACAACAGAGGACAGCCCCATGAAGTTCGAAGGCACCCGCGACTACGTCGCCACAGACGACCTGAAACTGGCAGTAAACGCGGCCATCACCCTCGAACGCCCGCTGTTGGTCAAGGGCGAACCCGGCACCGGCAAGACCATGCTCGCCGAACAGCTGGCAGCTTCGTTCGGCGCGCGCCTGATCACCTGGCACATCAAGTCCACCACCAAGGCCCACCAGGGCCTCTACGAGTACGACGCGGTCAGCCGCCTGCGCGACTCGCAGCTGGGCGTGGACAAGGTCCATGACGTGCGCAACTACCTGAAGAAGGGCAAGCTGTGGGAGGCCTTCGAGGCCGAGGAGCGGGTCATCCTGCTGATCGACGAAATTGACAAGGCCGACATCGAGTTCCCCAACGACCTGTTGCAGGAACTGGACAAGATGGAGTTCTACGTTTACGAAATCGACGAGACCATCAAGGCCCGGCAGCGCCCGATCATCATCATTACCTCGAACAACGAAAAGGAGCTGCCCGACGCCTTCCTGCGCCGCTGCTTCTTCCACTACATCGCCTTCCCCGACCGCAGCACCCTGCAGCAGATCGTCGACGTGCACTACCCGAACATCAGCCAGGCGCTGGTCAGCGAGGCGCTGGACGTGTTCTTCGACGTACGCAAGGTACCTGGCCTGAAGAAAAAGCCTTCCACCTCCGAGCTGGTCGACTGGCTCAAGCTGCTGATGGCCGACAACATCGGTGAAGCGGTGCTGCGTGAACGCGACCCGACCAAGGCGATCCCGCCGCTGGCCGGTGCGCTGGTGAAGAACGAGCAGGACGTGCAACTGCTCGAGCGCCTGGCCTTCATGAGCCGGCGCGGCAACCGCTGACAGGAGCCGGGCCATGCTGCTCAACCTGTTCAATGAAATGCGTGCGGCCAAGGTGCCGGTGTCGGTGCGTGAACTGCTCGACCTGCACCAGGCCTTGCAAAAGCACGTGGTGTTCGCCGACATGGACGAATTCTATTACCTTGCCCGCGCCATTCTGGTGAAAGACGAACGCCACTTCGACAAGTTCGACCGCGCCTTCGCCGCTTACTTCAAAGGCCTGGAAAACCTCGACCAGCACATCGAGGCGCTGATCCCGGAAGACTGGCTGCGCAAGGAGTTCGAGCGCTCGCTCAGCGACGAAGAACGCGCGCAAATCCAGTCGCTGGGTGGCCTGGACAAGCTCATCGAGGCCTTCAAGCAGCGCCTGGAAGAGCAGAAGGAGCGCCACGCCGGCGGCAACAAGTGGATCGGCACCGGCGGCACCAGCCCGTTCGGCTCGGGCGGCTACAACCCCGAGGGCATCCGCGTGGGCGAGGCCGGCAAACGCCAGGGCAAGGCGGTGAAGGTCTGGGACCAGCGCGAGTACAAGAACCTCGACGACCAGGTGGAACTGGGCACGCGCAACATCAAGCTGGCCCTGCGCCGGCTGCGCAAGTTCGCCCGTGAAGGCGCCGCCGAAGAGCTCGACATCGACGGCACCATCGACCACACCGCGCGCGATGCCGGGTTGCTGAACATCCAGATGCGCCCGGAGCGGCGCAACACCGTGAAGCTGCTGTTGCTGTTCGACATCGGTGGTTCCATGGACGCCCACGTCAAGGTGTGCGAAGAACTGTTCTCGGCCTGCAAGACCGAGTTCAAGCACCTGGAGTACTACTACTTCCACAACTGCGTGTACGAGTCGGTTTGGAAGAACAACCTGCGCCGCACCTCGGAGCGGTTTTCCACGTTCGATCTGCTGCACAAGTATGGCGACGACTACAAAGTGATCTTCGTTGGCGATGCGGCCATGGCGCCTTACGAAATTACCCAGCCCGGTGGCAGCGTGGAGCATTGGAACGAAGAAGCCGGGTATGTGTGGCTGCAGCGTTTCATGGAGAAATTCAGGAAGATCATCTGGATCAACCCCTATCCCCGGCAGGCTTGGGACTACACCGCCTCGACCCACCTGGTGCGGGAGTTGATCGAGGACAAGATGTATCCGCTGACCTTGCAGGGGTTGGAGGAAGGGATGCGGTATCTCTCAAAGTGAGATAGAACGGGCTGCCACTTGCCAGCGGTCTGGCCTCTTCGCGGGCGCGCCCGCTCCTACAGGTATGGCGCAGGCCTGTGTGGGAGCGGGCGTGCCCGCGAAAGGGCCCGCAGCCTTACAACCACCGGCCCAAGTATTGCTGCTGCTCCCGCCACGCCTCATCCTGCACCACCGCCCTGAACTTCACCTGCGCCCCCGGCATGCACTGCGCCAGTTGCGCCAGCGCCAGCGGCGTCAACGCCCCCAGGCGCGGGTAACCGCCAATGGTCTGCCGGTCATTGAGCAACACGATCGGTTGCCCGTCCGGCGGCACCTGCACCGCCCCCAGGGGAATGCCCTCGGAAATCATCGGCGCGCCCTGGTAGACCAGCTGCGGCCCCAGCAAGCGGATGCCCATGCGGTCGGCCCGGCTGTCCAGGGTCCAGTCCGTGTTGAATGCCTGGTACAGGCTGGTACCGCTGAAATCGCCGAGCTGCGCGCCCACCACCAGGTCGAGCACAGGCTTGTGGTGATAGCGCGGGCGCAACGCATCCGGCACTTCACGAAGGCTTGCCGGCGTACCCGCAAAAGCCAGCCGCTGGCCTTTACCAAGCGCAGCGCCCTGGCCGTCTGTACCGCCCAGCGCTTCGCGCACCACGGTGGCACAGCTGCCCAGCACCGCCTCGCCGCGAAACCCGCCAGGCGCCGCCAGGTACGCCCGAACGCCCTGCTTGGGCTGCTTCAGGGCCAAGCGCTGCCCCTTGCCCAGAGCAAAGCTGCGCCAGGGCGCTACCGGCTGATCATCAACTCGCGCATCCAGGTCGGCACCGGCCAGCGCCAGCACACAATCCTGCTGCGCCACCACACAGAAGCCACCCAGCGCGACCTCCACCACAGGTGCGGCCAGCGAATTGCCCAACAGCCAGTTGGCCCAGTACATCGCCACCCAGTCCAGCGCCCCGCCCTGGGTCACGCCCAGGTGCCGTACGCCGAAGCGCCCGGCGTCCTGCAACTGGCACAAGGCGTTGCTGGCCTCGATCGTCAACTGCTTCATCCTTGCGCCTCCACATCGCCGCCCAGGGCCAGAAACTCATCACGCGTAACCGCCACGAAGCGCACCCGGTCACCGGGTTGCAACAGGCTATAGCCCTCACGTTCATGGTCGAACAAACGCACCGGTGTTCGCCCGATCAGGTTCCAGCCCCCCGGCGACACCGCCGGGTACGCTGCCGTCTGGCGCTCGGCAATACCCACGCTGCCCGCCGCCACGCGCTTGCGCGGGGTGCTCAGGCGGGGGCTGGCCAGGCGTTCATCGACCAGGCCCATGAAGCCGAACCCGGGGGCGAAGCCCAAGGCGAAAACCGGGTACTCGCGCTCGCTGTGCAAGCGGGCCACTTCACCCTCGGTCAAGCCGCTGCGGGCAGCCAGTACAGGCAGCTCCGGGCCGACGCTGGCGTGGTACCACACCGGGATCTCGTGACGCCGGCCACCACTGCCGGCGTCAGGCTGCAAACCGTCCAGGGCCTGGGCGATCAGCGCCCTCGCCTCGGCCGGCGGCAGGTCGAAGTGCACCATCAGCGTGGTGTACGACGGCACCAAGTCCAGCAGGTGCTGGCCGAACGCTGCGCGCAAGCACTGGCTGGCAGCAAGCATCCACGGCATGTTGGCCTCGTCGATACGCTCGAACAGGCGCACCATCAGGCTGTCGACCGCGACCACTTCGATACGCAGCTTCATCATCGCTCCATGGCATCGAGGGCTTGGCGAATCTGCCGCACCGCTGCTACCGAACTGTCGTTGTCGCCATGCACACACAGTGTGCTGGCCGCCAGCTTCAAGGCACTGCCATCGTTCGCCACCAGCGTATCGCCACGGGCCAGGCGCTCGGCCTGCTCCACCACACGCGCCGGGTCGTGATGCACGGCGCCGGGCAGGCGCCGCGAGACCAGGTGGCCGCTGGCGGTATAGGCCCGGTCGGCGAATGCCTCGAACCACAGCGGCACGCCGATTTCATCGCCCAGCGCCTGGGCCGTACGGTTGTCGGCGGTGGCCATCAGCATCAGCGGCAGATCGCTGCCGTAAGCCGCCACAGCTTCCAGCACGGTGCGCAGCTTGAGCGGGTCGGCCATCATGTCGTTGTACAGCGCGCCATGCGGCTTGATATAGGCCACACGGCCGCCGAGCACCTTGCAGATGCCCTCCAGTGCGCCGATCTGGTAGTGCAGCAAATCGCGAATTTCCTCGGGGCTGCAGGCCATGGACCGGCGCCCGAAGCCGACCAGGTCCGGGTAGGCCGGGTGGGCACCGATCGCCACCCCGTGCTCCAGTGCCAGGGCCACGGTGCGGCGCATGATGCCAGGGTCACCGGCATGGTAACCGCAGGCGATGTTGGCGCAGTCGATGTAGGGCATGACCTCGGCATCCAGGCCCATGCGCCAGCTGCCGAAACTTTCACCCATGTCGCAATTGAGTAGCAGGCGTTCCACCACGCGGCCTCCGTTGTTGTCGTGCATGTGCCTACCTTACCGCGCTTGCAACTGTTTGCCGCGTGTTTCCGGCAGGCTCAGCGCTGCAACGATCACCACGCCATAGGACACGGCAGAAAACACACCGATACCCAGGCCCAGCGGCACCTGCTGGCCGAGCAAGCCAATCAGCAACGGGAACAGCGCCGCAACGATTTTGCCGATGTTGTAGCAGAAGCCCTGCCCCGAACCGCGGATACGTGTTGGGAACAGCTCTGTCAGGAACGCGCCCATGCCACTGAAGATCCCCGAGGCGAAGAAGCCCAGCGGGAAGCCCAGCCACAGCATCACGCCATCGCTGACGGGCATCTGCGTGTACAGCAGCACGATGACGAACGAGCCCACGGCGAACAGGATGAAGTTCTTCTTACGCCCCAGCAGGTCGGACAGGTACGCACTGACGACGTAGCCCACATACGAACCAACGATCACCATCGCCAGATAGCCACCGGTTCCCAGCACGCTCAGGCCGCGTTCATTCTTGAGGAAGGTCGGCAACCAGGACGTGATGGCGTAGTAACCGCCCAGCGCGCCTGTGGTCAACAACGAGGCGCGCACGGTGGTCCAGAGCATGCCTGGGGCGAAAATCTCGTAGAAGTGCGACGGTGCCTCGGCCGCTGGCGTCGCCTTGGCCTGGCGGTAGACCTCCGGGTCCTTGACCAGGCGGCGCACGAAGATCACGAAGATGGCCGGCACCAGGCCCAACAGGAACAGTGCCCGCCAGGCCTGCTCAGGCGGCAGCCAGGAGAACAGCAGTGCATAGAGGATGGCGGTGAGGCCCCAGCCAATGGCCCACCCGGACTGCACCATGCCGACCGCCTTGCCACGGTCCTGGGCGCGGATCACTTCGCCGATCAGCACTGCGCCGGCGGTCCACTCGCCGCCGAAGCCGAAGCCCATCAAGGTTCGGGCGATCAGCAACTGCTGGTAGTTCTGGGCGAACCCGCAGAGAAAAGTGAAAAACGCAAACCACAGTACCGTCAGTTGCAGGGTACGTACGCGGCCGATGCGGTCGGAGAGGATACCGGCTATCCAGCCGCCCACCGCCGAGGCGATCAGCGTGCTGGTGTGGATCAGCCCGGCTTCGGTGGTGGTGATCCCCCACAGCATGATCAGCGTGGGGATGACGAAGCTGAGCATCTGGGTGTCCATGCCATCCAGGCCGTAGCCAATCTTGCAGCTCCAGAAGGTGCGCCGTTGCTGTGAGTCGATGTCGCGGTACCAGGCGAACGGCCCGGACGAAGGGGAAGAACTGACCTGCTGCTGCACGCCGGTGGGGTTCATGCTTGCCTCGGCTTGTTGGTATTGTTGTATAGGCGACCTGTACTGTCGCGGCCTGGGCCAATGTTCGGAGCCCGCGCGCGCTGCGTCCAACGAGAAAAACCGCCGGTCTGGAACAAGAAAAACTGATCATGAACCTTCGCTTTCTCGAAACCTTTGTCTGGGTCGCCCGCCTCAAGAGCTTCCGCCTGACCGCAGACAAGCTGTTCACCACCCAGGCCTCGGTCTCCAGCCGTATTGCCGCGCTGGAGGCCGACCTTGGCGTGAAGCTGCTGCTGCGCGACTCGCGCGGCGTCAGCCTGACCCCGGAAGGCGGCAAGGTGCTGGAATACGCCGAACGCATGCTGGACACCGCCAAGGCCATGAAGCAATCGCTGGACAGCGACCGGGCCAAGGTCGGGCGAATTCGCATCGGGGTGATGGACACGGTCATCCACACCTGGATGAGTGCGCTGGTGGCGGAACTGACCGAGCGCTACCCACAGGTAGAAATCGAGCTGGTGGCGGACACTGCACTGAACCTGCGCGAGCAACTGCAAAAGGGGTTTCTCGACGTGATCCTGCAGACCGACCTGCTGCGCGAGCAGTCGATCCGCAGCCTGGATCTGGCGCGCTACCCGATGGGCTGGGTGGTTGCCGCCGGCTCGCCCCAGCACCGCGCTTTCGGCTCGCTGGCCGAGCTTGGTCGGGAGCGGATCATCACCTTCTCGAAGAATTCACGGCCGCACCAGGAGGTGCTGAGCCTGCTGCAGGGTGCCGGGGCTGACGCACCGCGGCTGAACTGCGTGAACTCGGTGGCGGCCATTACCCGGCTGCTACGCGACGGCTTCGGCATCGGCGCGTTGCCACCGGCATTGGTGGATGCCGAGCTGGACCGCGGCGAGCTGGTGTTGCTGGCGGGGCTGCAACCGCCGCCGAGCCTGGAGCTGGTGGTGGCCTGGCAGACCGGCGTGGCGCTGGTGGATGAGGTAGTCGGGCTGTGCCGACAGGTGCTGGAGGGGTATGCACGGGACATGGGTGGGCAGCGGATCGTGCTGGTTTCCTAGGGGGTTGGCGTTGAGAACGCAGTGCCTGTGCTGGCGATCACCCTCAGCGCCAGCTCTCTTTCACCACCCGGCGCCGCCCCCCGAGGATCACCCAGCCAAGCCCCAGCAACAGGCTTTCGACCAAGAACGCCAGCACGAACCCTGCGCCAACACCCCAGCCGATGGCCTCGGGCACCAGCAGAATCTGGTAGCTATAGCCGTTGAGGGTTTCTTCACGCAGCTGCGGGTCGGCCTGCACCAGCACATGCCAGGTGCGTGCGGCCCAAGGCCCTTGCAGGGCCTGCCACTCGTTCTCCAGCAACTGGTTGCGGATCATCAGGCTTTCGATGCTGTTGGCGTCACTGTTGAACACCGGGTCATCACTGCTGCGGTAGTGCCGTAGCAAGGCCTGCAGGTCGCCATTGAAAAAGCGCTCGGCCGTCTGCTTGAAGCCGTCCAGCGCCTCGCGCGACTCGTACAGGTGCGCCTCCACCCGCTGGCTGTAGTCTTTCACCAGCCCCGGCACCTGAATACCGGCCAACAAGCCGAAGGTGAACAGCAGCAACCGCAGGTAACTTCTGAACATGCAGCGTCCTTAGCTCTGGCCGTGCGCCACACATTCACCGTGCCGCCACAGGGCCCATTGACCCGGCTCGTAGCGCTGCCAGGTCTCGTTCTCGGTCAGGGCCTCGGTGGCAATCACCGTGACCACGTCGTTGGGGGTGGTTTGCGTATGGAAGTCGACGATCAGGTCGACATCCTTCAAGCGTGCCGCACCAAACGGCGCACGCCGGGTAATGTGCACCAGCTTGGTCGAACAGAAGCAGAACAGCCAGTCACCGTCGCTGAGCATGCAGTTGAACACGCCCTGCCCGCGGTAACCGGCACAGGCTTCGACCAGCACCGGCAACAGCTGTTCCACCGGCACCGGCTCGGGGAAGGCGCTGCGAATGCGGTTGAGCAGGTCGCAAAAGGCCGCTTCGCTGTCGGTATCGCCTACCGGCCGATAGAAACTGCCCAAGCCCTTGAAGGCGCCCAACTGGCCGTTGTGCGCAAAGCACCAGTTACGGCCCCACATTTCGCGCATGAACGGGTGGGTGTTGGCCAGGCAGACCTTGCCGACGTTGGCCTGGCGGATATGACCAATGACCACTTCGCTCTTGATCGGGTAGCGCTGCACCAGGCTGGCTACCTCCGACTCGCTGCTGGCAGCCGGGTCCTGGAACAGGCGCAGGCCGCGCCCTTCATAGAAGCCGATGCCCCAGCCATCGCGGTGCGGGCCGGTGCGGCCACCGCGCTGCATCAGGCCGGTAAAGCTGAAGACAATGTCGGTAGGGACGTTGGCACTCATGCCCAACAGTTCGCACATGGCTGTGTCTCCGCTTACAGACGGGGCTCGACCCGGCCATTTCCCCGGGGTGCCGCAGGTGGCGGGAGGTCACGGTAACGGTCGCTGCGCTCGGCGGCTAAAGGGGCCTGGGCGCCGAGCCGGTCATCTTCGGCCTGCTCGCGCTGGGCCGCGGCCTCAGCCTGGGCCCGCCGCTCGCGGGCGCGCTTTTCCAGCGGCCAGCGCAGCAATACGAAGAGGGCATACAAGGCAAAGGCGATCATGCCGTACATGGCAAAATCGGAAACTGCGCGCCAGGCATTGTTGCCAACCTTGAACGCCACATCCAGGGTGGTGATGGCGATGGCCGGGGCGAAGCTGTCCTTGACCGGGTCAACCACGGTCGGCGTCAGCAACAGCACCGCCAGCACCACCCGCAAGGGCTCGCGCAACCAGCGCCACATCCAGCCGGTCAGTTTGAAGCCCACCAGCAGGCAGCCCAAAGCGGCAACCGCGTACAGGCCCCAGGCCAAGGTGTAGTCGTTCTCGATCATGGTGTTCGTGCAAGCCAGGCAAAGAGGTGCCTATGATAAACACTTTTCCGGGCGCACACAGTGTTTGCCTGCGCCGGCCGCTTCGCAGCCGGGCCCAGGCCACCCCAACCAAGAGATCCTCGATGCCGACCAAGCCCCAACCGCCGATTGCCCATGCCGACCAGGCCGCCGACCCGTATGCCTGGCTGCAACAGCGCGACACCCCCGAGGTGCTCGCCTACCTGCAGGCCGAAAACGCCTACCAGCAAGCCTGCCTGGCCGACCAGGCGCCCCTGCGCGAGCAATTGTTCGAAGAGATCAAGGGCCGCATCCAGGAGACCGACCTGTCGCTGCCTTCACCCTGGGGGCCGTACCTGTACTACACCCGCACCACTGCTGGCGACGAATATCCGCGCCACTACCGCTGCCCACGCCCGGCCGACGACAGCAACACCGTCGATGAAAGCCAGGAACAGCTGTTGCTCGACCCCAACGCACTGGCCAACGGCGGCTTCCTGTCGCTGGGCGCGTTCAGTGTCAGCCCCGACCACCGGCTGCTGGCCTACAGCCTGGATACCAGTGGCGACGAGGTCTACAGCCTGTACGTGAAAGACCTCGCCAGCGGCGCGATCACCGCCCTGCCCTTTGAAGACTGCGACGGCAGCATGACCTGGGCCAACGACAGCCAGACACTGTTCTTCGCCGAGCTGGACGACACCCATCGGCCATGGCGCCTGTGCCGCCATACGCTGGGCAGCCCCGGTGCCGAGCGCGTGTTCGAGGAGCCCGACGGGCGCTTCTTCCTGCATTGCTACCGCACCAGTTCCGAGCGCCAGCTGGTGCTGCTGCTGAACAGCAAGACCACCAGCGAAGCCTGGGTGCTGAACGCCGAAACCCCACAGGCACCATTCGTTTGCCTGGCGCCACGTGTCGAGGGCCATGAATACTTCCCCGACCACGGCCAGCTCGACGGCGCGTGGTGCTGGTTTATCCGCACTAACCAGGACGGCATCAACTTCGCCCTGTATTACGCCCCGGCTACCGAGGTACCGGGCCGCGAGCAATGGCAGGCACTGGTGCCGCACCGCGAGGCAGTCATGCTTGAAGGGCTGAGCCTGAATGCCGGCGCCCTGACCCTGAGCCTGCGCGAAGGCGGCCTGCCGATCATCGAAGTGCGCCCGCAAGGTCTGGCGGCCTACCGTGTCGAGCTGCCGGATGCCGCCTACAGCCTGTACGTGCAAGACAGCCTGGAGTTCGCCAGCCCCCGCCTGCGCCTGCGCTACGAAGCACTCAACCGCCCGGCCCAGGTGCGCCAGCTGGAGCTGGCCAGCGGCGCCCAGGTGGTGCTCAAGCAAACACCGGTACTGGGCGCGTTCGATGCCGACGACTATGTCAGCGAACGCTTGTGGGCGACTGCCGCCGACGGCACCCAGGTGCCGATCAGCCTGGTGCGTCGCCGCCAGGACCTGGGCCAGACCGTGCCGCTGTACCTGTACGGCTACGGCGCCTATGGCGAAAGCCTCGACCCGTGGTTCTCCCATGCACGCCTGAGCCTGCTGCAGCGCGGCGTGGCCTTCGCCATCGCCCATGTACGCGGAGGTGGCGAGCTGGGCGAAGCCTGGTACCGTGCCGGCAAGCAGGCGCACAAGCACAACACCTTCAGCGACTTCATCGCCTGTGCCGAACACCTGGTCGCCCAGGGCGTGACGGCGCCCGACCGGCTGGCCATCAGTGGTGGCAGTGCCGGTGGCCTGTTGATCGGCGCGGTGCTCAACCTGCGCCCCGAACTGTTCCGCTGTGCGGTCGCCGAGGTGCCGTTCGTCGACGTGCTCAACACCATGCTCGACCCCGACCTGCCGTTGACCGTGACCGAGTACGACGAGTGGGGCAACCCTGAGGAGCCGGAGGTGTACGCACGGATCAAGGCTTATGCGCCCTACGAGAACGTGAAGGCCCAGGCCTACCCGGCGATGCTGGTGGTGGCGGGCTACAACGACAGCCGTGTGCAATACTGGGAGGCGGCCAAGTGGGTGGCGCGGCTGCGCACGCGCAAGACCGATGACAACCTGCTGTTGTTCAAGACCGAGATGGGCGCCGGGCACGGCGGGATGAGCGGGCGGTATCAGGGGCTCAAGGATGTGGCGCTGGAGTATGCGTTCGTGTTTGGCGAATTGGGTATCGCTTGAGATTGCCTGGGGCGCTTTGCGCCCCTTTCGCGACTCAAGGCCGCTCTCATAGAACAGTACATAACTTATTGATTTAGCGGGGTCTTTGTGGGAGCGGGCGTGCCCGCGAACACCGGCGTAGCCGGTGCCAGCCACCGCGCTGGATTCTTCGCGGGCATGCCCGCTCCCACACAGGCCGCGTCGCGGTTACGAATTGAGTTCTCTGCGCGACAGCGCAGCCCATAGGGCTGTGTTATCTCCCACAGGGCACTGGCCCCCCTAGTAGTCCCACCGCCAACGCACCGCTGCAGTCAGTCATCATCCTGCGCCGGCTTCGCCGGCTCCGGCCGCAACCCCGGCAAGGGCTGATCCTTCGGCGGCCCGGGCACCGGCATCGGTGGCAGCAAAGGCGCACCCGGCTGGCTGTCATAAGCCTTGGGCGGCGTGCTCGGGGTGATCTGCGGGTAAGGCGTGGGCGTTGGCGTACCCGGCGCACCGGGCACCGGGGTCGCCAGCCGGGGCGGCGTACTGGCGGCATCGGCCATGGGCAGGCCCGCCAGCCACAGCACGGCTAGGATCGCGCGCAACATCAGTAACCTCCTGTCGGGAACCTTCCTACAGGCTACGCCTAAATCAACGCTTTCGCCTGTCCGCCCGCCCTGCAAGCGCGCTAGACTCAATGGCATAACCGTCACCTGCCTGATCAGAACAAAGGAAACACCATGAGCGCCTCCTCTTCCGCTGCCGCCACCGCGCGCCTGGACCGCATTCTCGCCGACGCCAAGCGTGACAAGGAAATGGGCTACCGCGACAAGGCCCTGAGAATGTACCCGCACGTGTGCGGCCGCTGCGCCCGCGAGTTCGCCGGCAAGCGCCTGAGCGAGCTGACCGTGCACCACCGCGACCACAACCACGACAACAACCCCCAGGACGGCTCGAACTGGGAGCTGCTGTGCCTGTACTGCCACGACAACGAGCATTCGCGCTACACCGACCAGCAGTACTTCAGCGAAGGCTCCACCAGCACCCCGAGCATCGCCAAGGCCACGCACAACCCGTTTGCCGGCCTGGCTGGCTTGCTGAAGAAAGACTGACCATCGATTCGCCCCCCGCTGCTACCGGGCAGCCCGTATAATCGCGCTTTTTTCGCGAAGGGCCCCGGTACGTGGCAAACAAACGATACAGCTGCATCGGCCTGTTCAACCCCAAGTCGCCGGAAAACGTCGGCTCGGTGATGCGCGCCGCGGGCTGCTACGGCGTCAACTCGGTGTTCTACACCGGCAAACGGTATGAGCGCGCCCGTGACTTCGTCACCGACACCAAGCGCGTGCACTACGACATCCCGCTGATCGGCATCGATGACCTGCAACGCATCATTCCGCTGGGCTGCACCCCGGTGGCGGTAGAGCTGGTGGACGGCGCCCGGCCCCTGCCGGAATACACCCACCCGGACCGCGCCATCTACATCTTCGGCCCAGAGGACGGGTCGCTGAGCGAAGAAGTGCGCGGTTGGTGTGAAGAGACCATCTACATCCCGACCGATGGCTGCATGAACCTGGCGGCGACGGTGAATGTGGTGCTGTACGACCGTATGGCCAAGGGGCTGAATACCCGGTCGGGGCCCAAATTCAAGTAAAAAGCCGCCCTTGCTCAGCTCACGAAGCGTTGATCCAGATGGTCTTCAGCTCCATGTATTGGTCATGGGCCCAGATGGACTTGTCGGGCCCACCAAAGCCAGACTCCTTGTAGCCACCGAACGGCGTGGTCACGTCACCTTCGCCGAAGCAGTTGACCGTGACCACCCCGGCGCGGATTTCACGCGACAGGCGCAGCGCAGTTCGATGTAGCCCTCGGCGGCGATCTGGCGCAGCAGTTCGCGCACGGGTGGGCGCGACAGGCCGAATTCGTCGCACAGAGCCAGTTCGTCCACTACCGCCCCCGGGGCCAGTTCCATGCTCAGGATCCGGCGGCGCAGCGCCTCGGCCAACACCGCCTTGCGGTCCGGTGGCACTTGCGCTTCGAGGGGCTGAACGGCTGAATCTGTCTGAGCCTTTGTTTTCAAGGCCTCCAGCGGTTTCGACAGCGGTGATTAAACACCCTTGAAGCTGCATTGCCAAACCGGACAGGGTATTCGCCATATACGACACAGCCAGCTGCTTTTCACCGTTTAAACCCCACCCAGGGCTCGCCGCCGGGCGATGCAACTGAACGCTGGCGTTGCCGTGCAGGTCAGCTGCTTACATTCCACAAGGAGGGTTTGCCATGCTCGATAGCCATTCCGCTGCGTCATCGCAGCACAATGTTCATGGCCTGGAACGTGCCAGCTCACTGGCCGGTGGGGCGCTGATGTTCAGCAAAGGGCTGCGCCGTGGCGGCCTGGTTGGCTTGCTGCAGATGGCGGTGGGCGGCCTGGCCGTGGCGCGTGGGGTCAGCGGGCACTGCGCCACCAAGGCCTGGTGGCAGCGGCACCGGCAGGAGTATCAGCGCTTGCGCTCGGATATCGAGCGTAGCGCGGCGGACCTGGAGGCGTTGAAGGCCAGCGCCGAGGCGGCGACGCGCGGGGTGACGGTGACCGGGAAGGATCCGTTGGCTGGCGGTTGATTGATGCATTGCCTGTGCCGGCCTCTTCGCGGGCTTGCCCGCTCCCACAGGTGTTGCGCATGCCTCAACTTGTAGGAGCAGGCAAGCCCGCGAAGAGGCCAGCACAGGCAAGAAGAATTTCTAGCGCAACGCCTTGCTCTGCAACACCTCAGACCGCCGCCCCAGCACATTCTCGCTGATCTGCACGAACTCTTCGGTACTTACGCTCGGCAAGCGCATCAACCCGCGCACCACATCATCCAGCGAACGCTTGGCCTGGGTATGGATGCGGATTTCCTTGTCCAGCGCCTGCAGCAGCATTACCCCACGGGCGACCTGCGCAGGGGTGGCCTGTTCGCCACGCAGCCGGGTCACCTTCGCGCCCTGCTTGCTCAGGCGCGCCTGCCAGGCCTGGTAGCGGTCGTCGCTCACCCCGCCAGAGCGGCGCAGCAACTCGCTGGCGTAGTAATCGGTCAGGCTTTCCACCAACCAGTCATTGCCATCACCGGCGCGGATCTGGGCAAACAACTGCACCACCTCACGCAATAACGGGCTGCTGCCGTTCTCGCTGACCATCGGCCTGCCACTGTGCAGGTACACCGACCCCTGCGCCGCCATCGCCCCACGCCACATCCCGTCACGCGCGCCCACCAGCAACAGCTTCGGCGGGTTGCGCGGGAACACTGCCTGCAGTTGCGGCCAGACGAAGGTGAGCAAGGTCAGGCTGTCCATACGCCGCATGCCCTGCCCCACCGGCGCGGCCACGGTCACGTCGGTATCGCCCAGACGGGCGCGGCGGCTGCCCAGGTCACCGGCGAGCATCCAGCCAGTGGGGCGGTCGAACAGGCGCGATACATTGTCGATGCGGAACTTGTCCTGGCCGACGCGCGGCCAGGGCGTTTCGATGCTCTTCCAGCCCGCTGGCAGGTCGAAGGCCAGGCGCGCCACCAGCTCTGTTCCATCCTGCTGGTCCAGGCGCGCTGGCGGCACCAGCTGGTCGCCCAGGAACAGCGCCCAGTGCGGGGTGATACGCGACGAAAACGCGCCACTGGCAAGCTTCTGGTCCAGCAGCACCCGGTAGCTGAGGCTGGTCTTGCCGGCCGCAGGCTGCCATACCCCCCGCTGCCCGTTCAGTTGCCATTGGCCATCGGCCTGGAAGCCGCTGTAGGCCCCGGCCTTGCCCAGGTCGAAGTCAAGGCTGCGCACCGCGCTGCCGTCCGCCAGGGTCAGGCGAACTTCTGCCTGGCCGCTGGCGGGCAACAGGCGCACTTCGTAATCGAGATTGACCTTTTTCGCCCAGGCGGGCGCACTGGCCATCAGGCCCAACAGCAACAACAGCTGGCAACGCATACAGAAACTCCTTGTTCCCCGTGGCAGCGGGCCGCGCTGCTCAGCTGGCGCGGAAAATCAGGTGGTCTTCCCAGTCGTCTTCGTGCACATCCTGCTCCCTGAGCATACGCCCCGCCTGGGAAATGCGCTGTTCATGGACCTGTTGGCGGTCGCCACAGACCAGGTGGTGCCAGGCGGGCAAGTCCTTGCCCTCGCTGACCAGGCGGTAACCACAGGTACTGGGCAGCCAGGTGAACTGGTCGGCCTTGCCCGGGGTGAGCTGGATGCAATCCGGCACCTGGGCGAAGCGGTTGGGGTAGTCGCTGCACTGGCAGGTTTGCAGGTCCAGCAGCTTGCACGCGATGCGCGTGTAATAGACGCTGTTGTCGTCCTCGTCCTCGAGCTTTTGCAGGCAGCACAGGCCGCACCCGTCGCACAGCGACTCCCACTCCTGGGCATTGAGTTGTTCGAGGGTCTTGCGCCGCCAGAACGGCGCGTTGTCAGCGATCATTACACGGTTACCTGCATTCATCTTGTGGTCGCGGCGCGCAGCGGCGCCAGTCTAGAGCCTGGCCTTGAGCAAAGCCAGGCCGCTTGTCAGTCGCTACGCGAAGCAGTAGCGTGCGCGTTTTCCGTCCGTTTGCAGGAGCCGACATGAGCGCCAACCCCCGCGTTGCCGATTACGCCATCAACGAGCAGTTCATCAACCGCTGGTCGCCCCGCGCCTTCACCGCCGAACCGATCAGCGAAGAGACCCTGCTGAGTTTCCTCGAAGCTGCCCGCTGGGCACCGTCGGCGTACAACTCGCAGCCTTGGCGCTTCCTGTATGCCCGCCGTGACACCCCGAACTGGGAGCGCTACCTGAGCCTGCTGGTACCGTTCAACCGTAGCTGGGCGCAACAGGCGTCGGCGCTGGTGCTGGTGATGTCCAAGACCACCTTCGCCGCCCCGGGTGCCACCGAAGAAAAACCGGCGCTGTGGCACACCTTCGACACCGGCTCCGCCTGGGGCCACCTGGCCCTGCAGGCCAGCATCAGTGGTTGGCATACCCATGGCATGGCCGGTTTCGACCAGGCGCTGGCGCGTCAGGAGCTGAAGATCCCTGAAGGCTACGAGCTGCATGCCATGGTGGCGATCGGCAAGCTCGGCGACAAGGCCAGCCTGGACGAAGCGCTGCAGGCGCGTGAAGTGCCCAGCCCGCGCAAGCCGCTGAGCGAGCTGGCGGCTGAGGGGGATTTCAGCCTGTAAGTTTTGGGTTGGCAGTACTGGCCCATTCGCGGGTAAACCCGCTCCTACGCCACCCATTGTAGGAGCGGGTTCACCGGCGAACAGGCCGGCACAAGCCAAAGCAGTCAATAGCCCCTGGCGAAGTCCACTTCACCGCGCAACCCCTGCCCGGCTTCATACGCCCGCATATTCTCGACAAACAACCGCACCATCGCCGCCGGCGAGGTGGGCGCCGAGCTGTGCCCGGTCAGCAGCAAGCCCCAGGCCGTCCAGAACGGGTGCTGCCTGGGCAACGGCTCCTGGCGGCACACATCGATCACCGCCCCGGCCAGATGCCCCTCCTTCAACGCCGCTACCAGGTCGGCATCGACCACCGCCGCACCCCGCCCGGCATTGATGAACAGCGCCGTGGGCTGGAAGCACTTGAACAGTGCGGCGTTGTACAGGTCGTGGGTAGCCGTGGTATCCGGCAGCAGGTTGAGCACGTAGTCGACCTGGCCAACCATGCGCGGCAGGTCGGCCAGCGCCGCCACTTCAACGAACGGTGCCTGCTCGCGGGCGCTGCTGGCAACGCCGTACAGCACCACGCCAAACGGCTGCAGGAACTCGGCCACGCGCTGGCCGATGTCGCCGGTGCCCACGATCAGCACCCTGCGCCCTTCCAGCGTGCGCCCCGGGCGGTCGTCCCAGCGCCGCTCGACCTGGCTGACCAGGCGCGACAGCACCTCGCGCTCATGGCCAAGCATGTAGGTGAGCATGTACTCGGCCATTACCTGGCCGAAAATGCCCACCGCTCGGGTCAGGCGATAGTCACGCGGCAAGCCGTCGGCCAGCAACGGTGTGATGCCGGCCCAGGTCGACTGCAGCCAGCGCGGTTGGTGGCCCTGGCGCAGCAAGCTCGCCAGCAGGTCGGGCTGCCCCAGCCACACCGGGCAACGCGGCGCCTGGCGGGCCAGTTCGGCCGAGTCGCCACTGGTCAGGATTTCCAGTTCAGGCGCGGCTGCGCGCAAAAGCGCGGCGTAGCGGGCATGGTCATGCTCGGCAATCAGTACGCGCATGTTCAGGCCGGGTCGTTGCGGCGCAGCAGCTCTTCGGGCAGGTGCTCGATGTACTCGTCATCCGGCGGTGGCATCTGCAGGTGGTAGCCCTGGTTATCGAGGTTCTCCAACACCTTGGTGATGTCTTCGCGGGCCAGCTTGCGTTCCGGGCTGAGCACCAGGTCGAAGGCATGCACGGGGGTGCCGAAGAACGGCAGCAGGCCTTCTGGCACGCGCTCAAGGCCGTCAGCCTTGAGCACGTACAGGTACATTTCGTTCTTGCGGGGGCTCTTGTAGATGGAGCAAATGCGTTTCATCGGGTCTCTCCGGCGCCTGCAAGGCTGTCCAGCAGGGCCTGGCCCATACGCTCACGGCGCCAGCCGCGCAGCGAATCGGGCAATTGATAAGGGCCATTGGGGTAACCGCTCTTGAGCAGTGCCTCCAGGGCTTTTTTACGCAGCATCAGCTCAGGGGCAATGCCCAGGCGCTCGCCTTCGGCCTGGCCGATGGCGCGCAGCTGCTTGAGGATGCCGCTGGCTTCGATCGGCAGCGGTTCGGGCAAGGGCGCTGGCCACTGCTCGGCAGGCAGGCTGGCGGCGCGCTTGATCAGCTGGATAAGAAACTCACCGTCCTGACGAATGGTGCGCGGGTGCATCTCTTCAACCTTGGCCAGTGCCGACAGGTTGCTCGGCTGGTTCTTGGCAATGGGCCACAGCGAGTGTTCCTTGAGCACGCGGTTGCGGGGTACATCGCGGCTGCGGGCAGTACGCTCGCGCCAGGCGCACAGCTCACGCAGCACGGCCAACTGCTGGGGCGCCAGCTTCCAGGCCAGCTTGACGTCGCGGTACAAGGTGGCTGGCTCGACTTCGCGACGCAAGGCGGCGACCAGCTCGGCGCCATCCTCCAGCACCCAGGCGTATTTGTCGTCGCTAAGGCGCGGGCGCAGCACGGTAAACAGCTCGGCCAGGTGCACGGCATCTTCGGCCGCGTAGCTGACCTGGGTGTCCGACAGCGGGCGCTGCAGCCAGTCGGAGCGGGTTTCGCCCTTGGGCAGGTCGATGCCCAGCACTTCCTGCACCAGGCGCGAGTAGCCCATGGAAAAGCCAAGGTTCAGGTAACCGGCGGCCAGCTGGGTGTCGAACAACGGTTGTGGCAACTTGCCGGTCAGGCGCAACAGCACCTCGAGGTCTTCGCTGCAGGCATGCAGCACCTTGACCACACCACTGTTTTCCAGCAGCTCGGCCAGGGGTTGCCAGTTGCCGATCAGCAGCGGGTCGATCAGGAAAGCCCGTTGGCCGTCGCCAATCTGGATCAGCCCGGCCTTCGGGTAAAAGGTGTCGACCCGCATGAACTCGGTATCGACGGCGACAAACGGCAGTTGCTGCCAGTCGCGGCAGTGTTCAGCCAGGCTCTGGTCGTCACATATCCAGTGAATTTCGATGGCCACAAGGCTCTCCCACTAACATTGGCGCGCAGTATATACGGCGCGGGCACTGCTGGTGAAACCCGGGCCATCCTTGATATCGATCAATGGTGCGTTTGCACACAGGGTGTAGGCGTCAGCGCTTGGCCGTCAGCCACGGGCGGCAACTGGCGAACATGTCCAGCGACCGTTGGTAGACCTCGGTGTGTACCTGCAGCAGGCCAAGCATCGAGTGGAACAGGTTGTCTTGCGACAGCGGGGCGTCGCTGAGCTTGGCCAGGCAGTCGGTATCGAGGCCGAAGTCCTCCTTGTAGCTGTCGGAGAACCAGGTCAGCAGCGGAACGTGCTTCTGCTGCTCGGGGGCGATGGCGTACGGTGTGCCGTGCAGGAACAGGTTGTACTCACCCAGCGACTCGCCATGGTCGGACAGGTAGATCATCGCCGTGTCCACCTTGTCCTGCTTGCTGCGCAGGGTGTCGATCAACGAGGCCAGGACCTTGTCGGTGTAGGCCAGGGTGTTGTCGTAGCCGTTGATGATTTGCTGTTCGCTGCACTGGTTCAGGGCGTTGCTCTGGCACACCGGGCTGAAACGCTCGCCGCCTTCGGGGTAGCGCTTGAAGTACTCGGGGCCATGGCTGCCCATCTGGTGCAGCACCAGCACGGTGTCCTTGTCGAGGTTGTCGATCAGCGCATCCAGGCCTTGCAGCAGGATCTGGTCATGGCATTCACCGCCGGCGCACAGTTGCGGGTCCTTGAGGTTGCTGACATCGATGAACTGCACGCGATCGCAAGTGCCCTTGCAACCCGACTGGTTGTCCCGCCACTGCACGGCAAGGCCGGCACGCTGGAGGATGTCCAGCAGCCCTTCGCGGTTCTTGGCGACACTGGCGTCGTAGTCCTTGCGCTGCATGCCAGAGAACATGCACGGTACCGAAACCGCCGTTTCCGTGCCGCACGAATGCACGTCGGAGAACGCCAGCAGGCCCTGCTCCTTGGCCAGGTTCGGCGTGGTATCGCGGCCATAGCCCAAGACACCGAAGTGGTCTGCCCGGGCACTTTCCCCGACCACCAGCACGGTCAGCGATTTGCGCTCATGTTTCTGCCAGGCCACATCACGCTTGGCATCTTCGCCGTAAGGCTGGAACGGCCGCGCTGCGGTACCAACCCGTTCGCCGACATAACCAATGGAGGCGCCCACGATATTGCTTGGGGTCAGCATCAGGCGCAGTTCGTGGTGGTTGCGAAACAGCGACGACAGCCCTTGGTAGTTGACCAGCGCCACCGAACCCAGCGCCACCACGCAGGCACCACTCACCAGCAGCTTGCCAAGCAGTTCGCGCTGCCAGCGGCGGTAGGCGATCTGCGCCTTGCACACCAGCACCGAAGGCAACACCCCCAGCAGCAGGATGTAAGCGGCAAACTTGAACGACATCAGGTCGCGCACTTCCGCCACATTGGTTTCGGCCATGTTGCGGAACATGCCCGCATCAATAAGTACGCCGTACTGGTTCATGAAGTAAGCCACGCCGGCGCCACTGATGAACAAGACCACAAGTAACGGCTTCAACACATAACGGAAGGCAAATAAAGTGAGTACCAGGTTGAACGCGAACAGCATCAGCACGGCGAACGCCAGAATCAGCCACAACCCCGACAGGCCGGGGGGCACGACCGCTTGCAGATGCTCCCAAAGGAACATGTTGAAGCCGATCAGCAGGTACAGGCTGGCCAGCAGCGTGACCCATTCAGTCCGCAGGGATTTGAAATTGAGCATCAGTGTTCGCAATCAAGAGTGGTTATCAACCCCACGGCCCGACGGCACTGTGGGAAAGTTGGGCGAACTCTAGAAAGCGCACCATCAATTTTTTGTGAAAAAGTCGGTAACAATTTAGTGATGGCGAGGCTTTTGCCCGTTAATGCGGTTTTCTTCAGCTGCCGTTCAGCCTGCAGCCCGTGAACGGCTTGCGCAAAGACGGCTATCCTCAGTGGTCAGGACCCAATCGACAAACCTGACAGAGGTGAAGAAATGCCAGTTCCGCATGATCTGCTCGCTGACCTGCACATTACCGCTGAGAAGTTCCAGGCACTGATGGACAACGACCAGGCGCTGCATGCACTGCACAAGGAATACAACGCCAAGGACAAGGAGGTGGTGGCCGCCGAAGGCAACGGCACCAACGACGACGCCGTCAACCGCCTGCGCAAGGAGCGGTTGCTGATCAAGGACAAGATCGAACGGATCATTCATTCGCCCAAATCCTGACCGAGCATTTTCTTTGAATTCACCGGCCCTATCGCCGGCAAGCCGGCTCCCACAGGGGTCCCACAGTACTGCGAACTTGTGATGCACCTGTGGGAGCCGGCTTGCCGGCGATAGGGCCGCAAGCCCTCACACAGCAACCAGCGCTTTCAACGCCCCATCCAGGTCCTCGATCAGGTCGCGGTAATCCTCGATCCCCACCGACAGCCGCAGCAGGTTCTCGCTGATGCCCATCACGCCCTTCTGCTCCGGGCTCAGCGAGCAGTGGGACATGCTCCACGAGTGGTTGATCATGCTCTCCACCCCGCCCAGCGAGTCGGCCAATACAAAGATCTGCAGCGCCTCGACCAGGCGGTTGAGCGCGGCGCGGTCGCCCTTGACCTTCATCGCCACCACCGCCCCGCCACTGCGCATCTGGCGCTTGCACAGTTCATGCTGCGGGTGGCTTTCCAGCCCGGGGTAATACACCTGCTCCACCTGCGCGTGGTTTTCCAGAAAGCGCGCCACCTGCAAGGCATTGGCGCACTGGCGCTCCATGCGCACATCCAGGGTCTTCAGGCCACGCAGGGCCAGGTAGCAGTCGAACGGCCCCTGCACCGCGCCGATGGCCATGCTGATGCGGCGCAGGCGCGCCAGCAGCGCGTCATTGGCCGCGACCACCACCCCGC
The DNA here is from genome assembly GCF_002454615.1 of Pseudomonas sp. UBA6699. Classification (NCBI taxonomy): domain Bacteria; kingdom Pseudomonadati; phylum Pseudomonadota; class Gammaproteobacteria; order Pseudomonadales; family Pseudomonadaceae; genus Pseudomonas; species Pseudomonas sp. UBA6699. The sequence goes on along the minus strand of NZ_DKJF01000127.1, from coordinate 1,302 downwards.
CAGTCAGGTCGGAGTGGCCACCAATGTATTTACTGGCCGAGTGCATCACCAGGTCCACCCCCAGGTTGATCGGGCGCTGGTTCCACGGCGAGCAGAAGGTGTTGTCGATGCAGGTGAGGATGCCCTTGGCCCGCGCCAGGTCGCACACCGCCTTGATGTCGACCAGGTGCAACAACGGGTTGGTCGGCGACTCGATCCAGATCAATTGGGTTTCGGGCTTGATCGCCGCGGCCACCGCGCCCAGGTCGTTGAGGTCGACATAGGTGGTGGTCAGGCCTGAAGTACGGCTGCGGTAGTCTTCGAGGATACGGAAGGTGCCCCCGTACACGCCGTTCATCACGACCACGTGGGCATCCTTGGGCAGCAGCTCCAGGACCGTGGCGGTGGCATTCACCCCCGAGGCGCAGGCCACGGCACCCACGCCCTCTTCCAGCGCGGCTACGCAGGTTTCGTAGGCATGCCGGGTGGGGTTGCCCACGCGGCTGTAGGAGTACTCCGGCTTGTCGTCGAGGCTGCGTTTGGTGAACGAGCTGGCGGTGACGATGGCCGGGAAAATGGCATTGTCGGCAACACTGAACTGCTCGCCAGCGTGAATGGCACGGGTGGCGAAATTGCGCGGCTTGTCGGACATGGTCAGGCCCATTGGCAGAATGAAAGCTGCCACTATGGCACAAGCCAAATCGCCTGGCCTTGGGGTAACCTGTGAAATATTTTCCGGCACGGCCAGCGCGCGATATGGACAGCTTCGACCAGCACATTCTTACCCTGCTTCAGCGCGACGCCTCGATGTCGCTCAAGGACCTGGCCGAAGCCGTCAACCTGTCCACCACCCCGTGCTGGAAGCGAGTCAAGCGCCTGGAAGAAGAAGGCTACATACTCGGCCGTGTCGCCCTGCTGGCCCCCGAACGGCTAGGGCTGGGGCTGACGGTGTTCGTCCAGCTCAAGACCCAGCGCCACGACAGCGCCTGGCTGGCGCAGTTTGCCGCGACCGTCACCGGGTTCGAGGAGGTGATGGAGTGCTACCGAATGTCTGGCGACTGGGACTACATGTTGCGGGTGGTTGTGGGGGATATTGCGGCGTATGACCGGTTTTACAAAAAGCTGATTACCAGCACCGAGGGGTTGTCGAACATTACCTCCAGTTTTGCCATGGAGCAGATGAAGTACACCACGGCTTTCCCGGTGAACCGTGGCTGATGGCTGCGGGGCATATTGCCGGCAAGGCGCACAGGGATTGCATCAGGGCTGACAGGTGGTTGCCAGGCGATATGCAGCGCCTGGGAGATCGAGCGCCGCCCGCGC
>NZ_DKJF01000126.1:0-38301 GCF_002454615.1 Pseudomonas sp. UBA6699 | reverse complement strand
GCTTTGCGGCCCATCGCGACACAAGGCCGCTCCTACAGCGAAGGCATGGGTTTTGGGCTCAGCGCAGTTTTTCCAGCATCTGGTAATACCACATGCCGGCCGCCAGCAGCGGGTTGCCCAGCAAGTCACCCATCGGCACCCGCACATGCTTGCACTGGGCGAAAGTGTCGAACTGCTCGAGCGTACCGGTCAACGCCTCGGCCATGATCTCGCCCATGATGTGGCTGGTGGCAATGCCGTGCCCGGAATACCCCTGGCAATACCAAACGTTGTCCGACAGCTTGCCCAGCTGTGGAATGCGGTTGACCACGATGCCCATGGCGCAGCTCCACTGGAACTCGATCGGCACGCCCTTCAATGCCGGGAACGTGCGTTCGATGCATGGCCGCAGCTCGCCTTCGATATCCCGCGAGTCACGGCCGGAGTAGTTGGCGCCGCCACCGAACAGCAGGCGCTTGTCGGCTGTCAGGCGGTAATAGTCGAGCACGAAGCGGCAGTCGTACACCGCCAGGTCGTGGGGGTTGATCTGCTCGGCCAGTTCGCCCAGTGGCGCGGTGGTGACGATCCCGCCCATGGCCGGGAATATCTTGCCCTTGAGTTGGCGCTTTTCCAGCTTGTGGTACACATCGCCGGCCAGCATCACCTGGCGTGCCTCGACCCGGCCGTGGGCGGTAACCACCGCCGGGCGCGGGCCATGCACGATGTCCAGCACTTCGGAATTCTCGAACACCAGTGCGCCCAGGCCATGTGCGGCGCGGGCCTCACCCAGGCACAGGTTGAGCGGGTGCAGGTGCAGGTTGCGCAGGTTCTTCAAGGCGCCCATGTACAGTGGGCTCTGCAGGTGCTCAGCCACTGCCGCGCGGTCGAGCATTTGAACCTGCTCGCCCATGCCCCGGCGTTGCGCTTCGGCCTCGAACGCGCGCAGCTCGTTCATGTGCGAGGGTTTCATGGCGGCATGCAGATGGCCACGCTTGAGGTCACAGTCGATGCCGTAGCGCGCTACGCGCTGCTCGATTACCTGGTGGCCACGCCAGCGCAGGTGCCAGATGAAGTCATCGACCTCGGCGCCCAGGTGGTTGCGCATCTGTGAGCGCATGGCTTCGTCGCCCGACAGGCTGCCAGTGACTTGGCCACCGTTACGGCCGCTGGCACCCCAGCCTATACGGTTGGTTTCGACGATGGCCACCTTGAGGCCGCGCTCGGCCAGCTCGACTGCCGTGGCCACGCCGGTGAAGCCGCCGCCGATGATTGCCACATCCACCTGCACCGTGCCCTTGAGTTGCGGGTACTCGGTAGGGTCGTTGAGGGTGGCGCTGTAGTAGGACGGCGCGCGCTGCGCCGGGCCTTTGTGCAATGCTGCGTTCATGGGTGTTCCTTGAATGTTGAGGGGCTCAGGCCTGGTGCAGGTACCAGCGCCAGTCCTGTTCGCTGACTTCGGCCATGAACTGGCGGTACTCGGCGCGCTTGACCTTCAGGTACACGCCGAGGAAGTCCTCGCCCAATGCTTCGCGGGCCCAAGCCGACTGCTGCAGGGCGTCGAGCGCCGTCAGCCAGTCGGTGGGCAGGTGTTCGGTAGCCTGGGCATAACCGTTGCCTTGCACCGGTGCCCCTGGGTCCAGCTGTTCGCGAATGCCACGGTGGCTGGCTGCCAGGATCGCCGCCGCCGCCAGGTAGGGGTTGGCATCGGCGCCGCAGATGCGGTGCTCCACATGCCGGCTGTTGGCCGGGCCACCGGGTACGCGCAGGCTCACGGTGCGGTTGTCCACGCCCCAGGTGGGTGCCAGTGGTGCATAACTGTTGGCCTGGAAGCGGCGGAACGAATTGGCGTTGGGGCAGAACAGCAGCAGTGATTCGCGCAGGTGGCGCAGCATGCCGGCGACTGCCTGGCGCAGCAGCGGCGTGCCAGCCTTGTCGTCGCTGGCGAACAGATTGGTGCCGGCGTGGTCAGCCAGGCTCAGGTGCATGTGCATGCCAGTACCCGCCAGGTGCGCGAATGGCTTGGCCATGAAGCAGGCCTGCATGCCGTGGGCATGGGCCACGCCCTTGACCAGGCGCTTGTAGCGTACTGCCTGGTCCATGGCCTGCAGTGCGTCACCGTGCTCCAGGGTGATTTCCACCTGGCCGGGGGCGTATTCGGAAATGGCCGTGCGGGCCGGGATGCCCTGGGCTTTGCAGGCGGCATACAGATCGGCGAGAAACGGCTCGATCTGTTCCAGTTCGCGCAGGCCGTACACCTGGGTGCTGCGCGGGCGCCCGCCATCGTTGTCCAGTGCCGGTTGCGGGCGGCCTTGGGCGTCGCGCTGCTGGTCAAGCAGGTAGAACTCCAGTTCGCAGGCCATCACCGGGTGGTAGCCGTCGGCTTGCAGCGCCTCGATGGTGCGCAGCAGCACGTGGCGCGGGTCGGCGATGCTGGCAGGCAACCCCTCACTCGGGTGCATGCTCACCTGCACCGCGGCGGTCGGCACCCGGCGCCAGGGCAACCTTGTCAGGCTGCCCTCGAGCGGGTAGGCGCGGCAGTCGATATCACCCACATCCCAGACCAACCCGGAGTTTTCCACATCGTCGCCGTTCAGGGTCAGGCCGAGAATGGTACTGGGTAGCGGCCGGCCGCTCTGGTACACGGCCAGCAATTCGTCGCGGTGCAGCAGCTTGCCGCGGGGTACGCCGTTGGCGTCGAGAATGAACAGCTCGAACAACTCGATATCAGGGTTGTCGGCCAGAAAACGGGCGGCGTGCTCTACGGGGGCAAAATGCATGTTGGGTTCGCTCACGGCTGCGCAGGGCCACCGCACTGGCGGGCGGCCCGGCTGGGGCAAACGGCCAGAGGCTGGCCGGGTTTGGTCACAACGGCGTGAGGGCGGTATCCGGTGGGCGGGCGTGGCGGCAGTGCCACAAGGCCCAGAAGGCGAGGATGATGTGCACCAGCGGGTTTTCCCCGGCACGGCTGCGGGCCTTCGGTAGCGAAGGGCGCGGCAACGGTGGGGCGATGGGCTGGGCGGGCGTCATGGTTTTGATACTCACATGCGGCGTAAGGGTGATTAAAGTCGTGAATGGCAACGTTTACATAAGGACTTGCTAAACTTTCAGCCACTGTGCGATCCCTTGTGGGAGCGGCCTTGCGTCGCGATGGGCTGCGGTAGCAGCCCCAAATCTGCGCCCCGGCACAAATCCACGGGGCTGCTGCGCAGCCCATCGCGACGCAAGGCCGCTCCTACACGGTGCGCGCCAGCCTGGACAGCAAAACAGGCGCAAATCTGCGACAATCGCGCATCCTCAGAATGCCGATCATGAAAAAGCAGGCTCACCTGCATCATTAAAAAGCCCCATGACTGACCACGCCATCGACAAATTGCTGCACAACCTCGACCACGCCATGATTGCCGACCGCCACCGCTTGCGGCGGCAATTGCATGAGCTGCGCAAGCGCCCAGACGAGGCCAAGCTGGCGCAGTGGGTGGACAAGGTCCAGGCCTCTTGTGCCCAGGTTACCGCGCGCCAGCAGAGCGTGCCGGTCGTACGCTACGACGACAACCTGCCGATCGCCGCCAAACGCGACGAAATCAAGAAGGCCCTCGCCGAACACCAGGTGCTGGTGATCGCCGGTGAAACCGGTTCGGGCAAGACCACGCAGTTGCCGAAGATCTGCCTGGAACTGGGCCGTGGCAGCCATGGCCTGATTGCCCACACCCAGCCACGGCGCATTGCCGCGCGCAGCGTGGCGGCGCGGGTGGCCGAAGAGCTGGGTACGCCGCTGGGTGGGTTGGTCGGCTACCAAGTCCGTTTCGAAGACCAGAGCGACGCCAACACCCTGGTCAAGCTGATGACCGACGGCATCCTGCTGGCCGAAACCCAGCATGACCGCTTTCTCGAACGCTACGACACGATCATCGTCGACGAAGCCCACGAGCGCAGCCTGAACATCGACTTCCTGCTCGGCTACCTGAAGACCTTGCTGCACCGCCGGCCCGAACTGAAGCTGATCATCACCTCGGCGACCATCGACCTGGAGCGCTTCTCCAAACACTTCGACAATGCGCCGATCATCGAGGTGTCTGGCCGCACCTTCCCGGTGGAAACCTGGTACCGCCCGCTGACCAGCGAGCAGGACGAAGAGGGCAACCAGATCGAGGACGACCTGACGGTCGACCAGGCGATTCTCGCCACCCTCGACGAGCTGGCCCAGCATGAGCGCAGCCAAGGCAAAGGCCCTGGCGACGTGTTGATCTTCCTGCCGGGCGAGCGGGAAATCCGCGATGCCGCCGAGATCCTGCGCAAGGCGCAACTGCGCCATACCGAGATTCTGCCGCTTTACGCGCGCCTGTCGCCGGCCGAGCAGCAGCGCATCTTCCAGCCGCACACCGGGCGCCGGGTGGTGCTGGCCACCAACGTCGCCGAAACCTCGCTGACCGTGCCGGGCATTCGCTATGTGATCGACACCGGTACTGCGCGCATCAGCCGCTACAGCTACCGCGCCAAGGTTCAGCGCCTGCCCATCGAGGCGGTGTCGCAGGCCAGTGCCAACCAGCGTAAAGGCCGTTGCGGCCGGGTTGAGCCGGGCATTTGCGTGCGCTTGTACAGCGAAGAGGATTTCAACAGCCGGCCGGCGTTCACCGACCCGGAAATCCTGCGTACCAACCTGGCGGCGGTGATTCTGCAAATGCTGCACCTGCGCCTGGGTGCCATTGACGCGTTCCCGTTCATCGAGCCGCCAGATGGCAAGGCCATCAGCGACGGCTTCAACCTGTTGCAGGAACTGTCGGCGGTCAACCGCGAGAACCAGCTGACGCCTATCGGCCGCCAGTTGGCGCGCCTGCCCATCGACCCGCGGCTGGGCCGCATGCTGCTGGAGGGCGCACGCCAGGGTAGCTTGCAGGAAGTGTTGATCGTCACCAGTGCGTTGTCGGTGCAGGACCCGCGCGAACGCCCGCCCGAGCGCCAGCAGGCGGCGGACCAGGCGCACGCGCAATGGAAGGATGTGGACTCCGACTTCGCTGCGTTGGTGAATTTGTGGCGCGGCTTTGAAGAACAGCGCCAGGCGCTGACCGCCAACCCGTTGCGCAACTGGTGCCGCAAGCACTTTCTCAATTACCTGCGCCTGCGCGAATGGCGCGATGCCCATCGCCAGCTGGCATTGATTTGCCGTGACCTGCAACTGACGGTGAACAAAGAACCGTCCGACTACCAGAAGTTTCACAAGGCCCTCCTCAGCGGCCTGCTCAGCCAGATCGGCCACAAGACCGAAGAGGGCGACTACCAGGGAGCTCGCCAGCGGCGCTTCTGGGTACACCCGTCGTCGGGCCTGGGGCGTAAGCGCCCGCAGTGGGTGATGGCTGCCGAGTTGGTCGAAACCACCAAGTTGTATGCACGCGTGGTGGCCCGGATCGAACCGGACTGGATCGAGCCGCTGGCCGGCCACCTGGTCAAGAAGAACCACTTCGAGCCGCACTGGGAGAAAAAGCGCGGGCAGGTCGTGGCCTATGAGCAGATCACCTTGTACGGCCTGATTCTGGTCGGGCGGCGCCCGGTGCATTTTGGCCCGATCGACCCGGCCACCTCGCGGGAGCTGTTCATCCGCGAGGGCCTGGTAGGCGGCGAGATCCAGTCGCGGGCCAAATGCCTGGCGGCCAACAAGCGCCTGCTGGAGCAGCTTGATGAACTGGAGGCCAAAGCGCGTCGGCGCGATATTCTCGCCGATGAAGAAACGCTGTATGCGTTCTACGAAGCGCGCCTGCCCGAAGAAATTCACCAGACCGCCACCTTCGATGCCTGGTACCGCATGGGCAGCCAGAAGGATGCCAACCTGCTGATCATGCGCGAAGAGGACGTGCTGGCGCGTGAGGCCAGCGAGGTCACGGCGGCCCAGTACCCCGACAGCCTGCAAGTGGGCGAACTGCGCCTGCCGCTGACCTATCACTTTGAACCGGGGCACCCGCGCGATGGCGTGACTGTGCGCGTGCCTGCGCCGTTGTTGCCGAACCTGCCGGGTGAACGCCTCGAGTGGCTGGTGCCGGGCCTGCTCGAAGCCAAGTGCGTGGCGCTGGTACGCAACCTGCCCAAGGCCCTGCGCAAGAACTTCGTGCCGGTGCCCGACTTCGTCAAGGCGTCGCTGGCGCGCATGCCGTTCGCCCAGGGGGCCTTGCCCCAGGCCCTGGGCCAGGAATTGCTGCGCATGACCGGTGTGCGTGTAGCCGACGAGGCCTGGGCCGAGTCGGTGAGCCTGGTCGAGGGCCACCTGCGCATGAATATCGAGGTGGTCGACGGCCAGGGCAAGTTCCTGGGCGAGGGCCGCGACCTGGCCGAGCTGACTGCCCGTTTTGCCGCCGCCAGCCAGGCCGCGTTGGCCGTACCGCGCACGGCTGACGCCGAAAAGCCGGTGCAGGCCAAGGCCTTCAGCCCCGTGGCGCAGACCACCCAGCAAAAGATCGCCGGCTTGTCGATGACGGTCTACCCGGCATTGGTGGACGAAAGCGGCACGGTGCGCGAAGGCCGCTTCTCGACCCAGGCCGAAGCCGAGTTCCAGCACCGCCGTGCCTTGCAGCGGCTGCTGCTGCAGCAACTGGCCGAGCCGGCCAAGTTCCTGCGGGGCAAGCTGCCGGGGCTGACCGAACTGGGCCTGCTGTACCGCGAGCTGGGGCGTGTCGAAGCGCTGGTCGAGGACATTTTGCTGGCCAGCCTGGACAGCTGCATCCTCGAGGGTGAACACCCCTTGCCACGCGAGGGTGCGGCCTTGGCCGGGCTGGCCGAACGCAAGCGCGGCAGTTGGGCCGAGCACGCCGAGCGCCTGGCCAGGCAGGCGCTGGAAGTGTTGAAGCTGTGGCACGGCCTGCAGAAGCGCTTCAAGGGCAAGATCGACCTCAGCCAGGCCGTGGCGCTGAATGACATCAAGCAGCAGTTGGGCAACCTGGTGTACCCAGGGTTCGTGCGTGAAACCCCGGCCACCTGGTTCAAGGAACTGCCGCGTTACCTCAAGGCAGTGGAACTGCGCCTGGAGAAACTCGGTGCGCAGGTGCAGAAGGACCGGGTATGGAGCGGCGAGCTGGCCAACCTGTGGGCGCAGTACAAGGCCCGCGCCGACAAGCATGCCCAGGAGGGCAAGCGCGATGAGCAACTGACCCTGTACCGTTGGTGGCTGGAGGAATACCGGGTGTCGCTGTTCGCTCAGCAACTGGGCACCAAAGTGCCGATTTCTGACAAAAGATTGAGCAAGCAGTGGGGCCAGGTGGAAGGCTAAACTTCCACAGTTGTGGCAGTATTGATGCAATTTGGGGCCGCCTGGCGGCCCTTCTCGGGTGAGCCCCTCGCCCCTAACTTGGCACTAAAGTGCCACTAGGCTGTCCTATTCCCGCCAGCGCCCCCGTGGCGATGGCCTTCGAACAGAGGAACGACCGTGCATAACGTCGTGATCAGCGGCACCGGCCTGTACACCCCGGCCCAGAGTATTTCCAACGAAGAACTGGTGGCCTCCTTCAACGCCTGGTCCCAGCAGTTCAACCAGGACAACGCCGCCGCCATCGAGCGTGGCGAAGTCGAAGCGGCGCCCTTGTCGGATGCCGCGTTCATCGAAAAGGCCTCGGGCATCAAGAGCCGCTTCGTCATGGACAAGGCCGGCATCCTCGACCCGCAGCGCATGAAGCCGCGCCTGCCGGAGCGTTCCAACGACGAACCCTCGGTGCTTTGCGAAATGGCCGTGGCCGCTGCTCACCAGGCCTTGCAGCGTGCGGGCCGCACGGCTGCCGATATCGACGGCGTGATCGTCGCCTGCTCCAACCTGCAGCGCCCGTACCCGGCCATTGCCATCGAAGTGCAGCAGGCGCTGGGCATTCAGGGCTTTGCCTTCGACATGAACGTAGCCTGTTCCTCGGCCACGTTCGGCATCCAGACCGCAGCCAACAGCGTGGCCCTGGGCCAGGCGCGTGCAGTACTGATGGTCAACCCCGAGGTGTGCACCGGGCACTTGAACTTCCGTGACCGCGACAGCCACTTCATCTTCGGTGATGCGGCCACCGCAGTGGTGCTCGAGCGCGCTGACAAGGCCAGCTCGGCGCACCAGTTCGATATCGTCAGCAGCAAGCTGTGGACCGAATTCTCCAACAATATCCGCAACAATTTCGGCTTCCTCAACCGTGCGGCGGAAGAGGGGCAGGGCGCTGCGGACAAGCTGTTCATCCAGGAAGGCCGCAAGGTGTTCCGCGAGGTGTGCCCGAAAGTGGCCGAACTGATCGGTGAGCACCTGCAGGAAAACGGCCTGAACCCTAGCGATGTGAAGCGCTTCTGGCTGCACCAGGCCAACCTCAGCATGAACCACCTGATCGTCAAGAAGCTGCTGGGGCGAGAAGTGGCCGAGGAAGACGCCCCGGTGATTCTGGACCGTTACGCCAATACCAGCTCGGCAGGCTCGGTCATTGCCTTCCACCTGTACCAGGATGACCTGGCCAAGGGCGCCTTGGGGGTATTGAGCTCGTTCGGTGCGGGGTATTCGATTGGCAGTGTGATCCTGCGCAAGCGCTGATTACCTGGTCTGATCCGAGATAGCCGGGGCCGACCTGCAAAGGGCGCATTCCCCTGTAGGAGCGGCCTTGTGTCGCGATGGGCTGCAAAGCAGCCCCAGCTATTTCACAGGCAAAAAAAAGCGGGAAACGCCGGATGGGGTCGGCATTCCCCGCTATTGCGTGTTTAGAACTTGGCTTCCAGGTCCAACTGCAGGGTATCCACGTCCGCATTGCTGTTGGGCAGGTTGGAGTAGTCGGTCTTGGCCATCAGGTAGGTTGCACCTACGCCGAAGTTCTTGTCGATTTCATAACCGACCTTGAACTTGTGGCCACGCGAACCTGTGAAGCCGGCACCGAAGTCAGAGTCGGTGAACAGGCTGACCACACCGTTACGCTGCACGTCGCGGTAGTTGTAGTCCAGGCTCCAGGCGCCGATCTTGCTCTTCAGACCGGCCAGCCAGGCTTTGTCCTTGCCGTCGGTGCTTTCGGTATTCTTGACGAACTGGCCGTAGGCAGACAGCGGGATGGCAAAGCCGGTGAAGTCGACCTGACCGAAGCCTTCCACCAGGTTGAACTCGTTGGTGGTGTTGCCCAGCGAGGCCAGGGCGGCCGAAGCCTTGTCGTTGTCGTAGCCGTAGATGCTGCCGCCCACGGTCACCTTGACGGTGTCGGCTGCGTTGAACCTGGTGCCCAGCTGGCCTGCGTACAGCTGCGCGTCATGCTTGAACTGCACGCCGTCGCCATCGACGTTGTCTTTCAGGTTGTAGTGACCAAGGCTGCCGAAGACTTCAGCCGGGCCAACGTTCATCTTGTAGGTAGCTGCCACACCTTCCGGGTTGATGTCGCTGTCCCAGATGATGTCGCCCATGCTGACCCACGGCTGGTTCATCTTGCCGCCGATCAGGTGCAGGTTGGGCACGGCAGTCGGGTGCCAGTCGAGGTAGGCCAGGTCGACCCACAGCGATTTCTTCTCGAAGTAGTTGTCCAGGCTCTGGTTGGTCGAGCGGGCATCGGCGCTGCTGCCGGTGGCCACACGCACGCCGGCGTCGACTTGCGGGTTGATCTCGCTGTAGAAGCCGACACGGGCACGTACGCGCTCACGGTCCTGGTTGCCACTGCGGGAGATCGGGTTGTCGACGTTGACGTCTTCGTAACGCAGGCGCACATCGCCCTTGATCTGGGTCTTGGCGGCCCATGCCACTTTTTGTTCAAAGGCGCTCATACGTTCGGACTGAGCTTTCTGGTCGGCCTTTTCCTTGGTTTCTTTTGCCAGATCGCCTTGCAGTTCATTGTACTGCGCCTGGTTGATCGAGCCGTTGGCGCGCAGCATTTCGAGCAGCTTGGCGTCGACAGCAGCACTGGCCGGGGCGCTCAGGGCCAGCATCATGCCGGTGAGGCTCATTCCGGTAAGTGTAGAAACAAGACGCATAAGGTTCTCCCTACTGAAAAAATGGGGGAGGCTCAAGCGCCTGCCCCTGTGTTGGCATGTCTTCGGAAAGGGCCTGAATAGACAGGTTCTGGTGTTCCGGAAAACAGGCGCAAGTATTGCGAGGGGCAGTGACAGATTAATGTCTGATTAGTGGCACTGTTGTTAAGTAAGTGAGAAGAAAAGGGGCAGCCTGACGTTCATCATTTGAGTGACGCGCCTGGGTTGGGGATACTGAACGCCTCCCGACTGCGAGCCAAAACCGTGACCAGCCTGTACAGCCTTGCCCATTTGCGTGATCTTCCGGCGGCCACCTGGGATGCCTTGGTGCCTGCCGGCCAACCCTTCCTGCGCCACGGCTTTCTCAGCGCCATGGAGGACAGCGCCAGCGTTGCACCCCAGACGGGCTGGGCTGCCGAGCATCTGGTGCTGGAGCGTGACGGGCAGGTGCGGGCGCTGTTGCCGGCCTACCGCAAGTGGCATTCGTTTGGCGAGTACGTGTTCGACCACGGTTGGGCCGATGCCTGTGAGCGGGCCGGCATTGCCTATTACCCCAAGTTGCTGGGGGCGGTCCCGTTCAGCCCGGTCAGCGGCCCGCGTTTGCTGGCCGACGACCCGGCCGATGGGCTGCTGTTGCTGCAGGCGTTACCTGAGTACCTGGGCAAGGGCGGGCTGTCGGGTGCCCACATCAATTTCACCGATGCGGCGCTGGACCAGCAGTTGGCCGGCCTGCCGGGCTGGCTGGAGCGCCTAGGGTGCCAGTTTCACTGGCAAAACCGCGGCTACCGCGACTTCCAGGACTTTCTCGACAGCCTCAGCTCGCGCAAGCGTAAGCAGATGCGCAAGGAGCGCGAGCAGGTGGCGGGGCAGGGCATCGATTTTCGGTGGTACCAGGGCAATGAACTGGACGAGGCGCAATGGGACTTCGTGTTCCGCTGCTACGCCAACACCTATGCCGTACGGCGCCGTGCGCCCTACCTGACCCGTGCGTTCTTCAGCCTGCTTGCCGAGCGCATGCCCGAGGCGCTACGGGTAGTGATGGCTCGCCAGGGCGGGCGGGATGTGGCCATGGCCTTGAGCCTGGTGGGGGGTGACAGCTTGTTTGGCCGCTATTGGGGTTGCCTGGACGAATTCGACCGGCTGCATTTCGAAACCTGTTTCTACCAGGGCATGGACTTCGCCATTGCCGAAGGTTTGCAGCGCTTCGATGCCGGTGCGCAAGGTGAACACAAGCTGATTCGCGGGTTTGAGCCGGTGCTGACGCGGTCGTGGCATTACCTGCTGCACCCTGGGTTGCGGCGGGCGGTGGGGGATTTTCTGGTGCAGGAGCGGGAAGGGGTGAAGGGGTATGCCGAGGAGGCGCGGGGGATGTTGCCTTACCGGCGGGACTGAGAGACTTGTATTGCTTGTAACGGCCCTATCGCTGGCAAGCCAGCTCCCACAGAGATCGCCTCAGGGCTGACAGGTGTTTGCCACAAGGTATGGCAGCGCCTGTTAGAGCGAGCGCCGCCCGCGCGGCGCTCGATCTCACAGGCGCTGAAGATGCCCTGGCTACCCTTGCCAGGAACCATTGAATCTCCCACAGGGATGTCACAGGGTTATACTGGCAGCACTTCCCTGACAGGTAACCCAATGTCCTCCCTCAGCCACGCCCTGCAGTCCTGCGACATGCTCCTGATCGACGGCCTGCACGCCTTCGAGTTCACCGCCGATACCACTGGCCTGCGCGTCGAGTGCATGGACGGCCGCCAACTGCGCCGCTGGTCGTTTACCCCCGAGCAGGTCGCCGCGGCGACCGCCATGGGTGACGAGTGGCAACTGGACGATGCCAACGGCGCGCATCGGCTAGTCTGCATGAGTGCCTTTCGCGCCCCGGATGAAGACCAAGATGAACCGCACCTGGACGACCCTGCTGACCGCTAGCCTGATGAGCCTGACTATCCCGACCCATGCCGCGACCCTGCTGGTGGGCAGCTATACCGATGGTGCCAGCCAGGGTATCTACCGCTACCAGTTCGACGAACAACGGGGCCACATCGACCCTACCCCGCAGCAAGTGGTGAAAAGTGTCAGCCCGTCGTGGCTGGTGCTGTCGGCCGACCGCCGCCTGCTGTTCGCTGTCAATGAAACCCCGGGCGGCAATGCCAGCAGTTTCAGTGCAAAGGGCGACATCAAGCCGCTCAACCAGGTGGCCAGCCAAGGCGACGAGCCAACCCATGCCAGCCTCAGCCATGACCAGCGCTACCTGTTCGTGGCCAACTACGCGGTCAACCCTGACCCCGGCGGCAGCCTGGCAGTGATGCCGGTAGCCAGGGACGGTCAGCTCAAGCCGGTCGTGCAGCAATTGCAACACCGGCCCAGTGGCGTGAACCGCGAGCGCCAGGCGGGGGGGCATGTGCATTCACTGGTGTCGTCACCCAATGGGCAATATCTGTACGCCAGCGACCTCGGTGCCGACAAGGTATTCATCTACCGCTACGACGGCGCCAGCCCGGACCAGCCGTTGAGCCCGGCCACGCCGCCGTCGGTGGCGTTGCCGCCAGGCAGCGGACCACGCCACCTGCTGTTCGATGCCACGGGGCAGCATGCCTACCTCACGTTGGAAATGAGCGGGGAAGTGGTGATGTTCGATGTCAACGGTGCGGGCCTGACCGAGGGTCAGCGCCTGCCACTGACCGAAGACTCGGCCTCGACGGCCAAGGCGGCGGGCGGGTTGCACCTGTCGGCCGACGGGCACTTCCTGTACGTGAGCAATCGCGGTACAGCGAATGAAATCGTGGTGTTTGCGGTTGGCAAGGGCGACGGCAAGCTGACGTTTGTGCAGCGCCGCGCCGTGGAAGGCGACCACCCCCGCGAGTTTGCCCTGGACCCCAGCAACCGCTTCCTGCTGGTGGCGAACCAGAAGAGCAACCAGATCGTGGTCATGCGCCGTGACGCCGAGACTGGCAAGCTGGGCGAGACGGTGCAGATCCTGGACCAGGACGCACCCTCGGACTTGAAGTTCATCGACTGATATCAACACCACGCCTTGTAGGAGCGGCCTTGTGTCGCGAAAGGGCCGCAGCGCGGCCCCGGCAATGTCCGCGGTAACGCGAGAACCCGGGGCCGCTGCGCGACCCTTTCGCGACACAGGGCCGCTCCTACAGGGAGCCGGGTGAAGCTACCTGGCCATGATCGAGCGGAACAGGTCTGATGCCAACCACCCCTCTAGCCAGCTCCGCAGCCGCGGATAAGCGGCCTCGGCGAACCACTGGGGTTCCACCCCGGCAAACTGGCGCATCAGGGGCAGCAAGGCGGCGTCGGCGATGCTCGGCTGGTCAGCCAACAGGTACGGCCGGCTCTCCAGCAACCCTTCGAGCTCCGCCAGCCAGGCCTCGGCCTGCTGGCGGTAGTACGCGCGAGGGTGCTGCGGGTAGCGCTCGGCATACTTGTACAGGTTCACCTGCGACTTGAACGTGCTGTCATTACGCGCGATCAGGGCATGCGCCTGCTGCGCCGCCGCGGGGTTCGCGCGCAGTTGCCAATCTTGCGGGTCGTTCTGCGCCAGCGCCCAGCGCATGATATCCAGGCTCTCTTCCAGCACCTGGCTGCCGGTGTCCAGCACCGGCACCGTGCCCTTGGGGGACAAGGCCAGCAGTTCTGCCGGCTTGTTCTTCAGCGCCACTTCGCATACCTCGACCTCACAGCCCGCATAGCGCAGGGCCAGGCGCGCGCGCATGGCCCACGGGCAGCGACGGAACGAGTACAGGATCACCCGCACACCTGCACCTCGCTCAGGCCATTGCCTTGGCGGTGCACCTGAATCTGCACCGGGATCCGCTCGTGCATTTCCTGCACGTGGGAAATCACTGCCACCTTGCGCCCCTGTGCCTGCAAGCCGTCCAGGGCATCCATGGCCAGCTGCAGCGACTCGGGGTCCAGGCTGCCAAAACCTTCGTCGATGAACAGCGATTCGATGCGCAGGGTGCTGGAAGCCATCGAAGCCAGGCCAAGGGCCAACGCCAGCGACACCAGGAAGGTTTCGCCGCCGGACAGTGAGTGCACCGAGCGCAGCTCGTCGCCCATTTCGGTGTCCAGGACCAACAGGCCCAGGGCGCTGCCGCCTCGCTTGAGGCGGTAACGGCGGGCCAGTTGGCGCAGTTGGCTGTTGGCATGGTGCAACAGCAGGTCAAGGTTGTAACCCTGGGCGATCTTGCGGAACACATCGCCCGAGGCCGAGCCGATCAGGGCATTCAGGCGGGCCCAGCGCTGCCACTGCTGGCGGGCTTGCTCGATCTCGGCTGCCAGTGCCTGATGGGCCTGCTGGCGGCGCTGGTCATCGGCCTGCTGCGCCCGCAGTTCGGCGCATTGCTGCTCGTGGCTGGCCATGCGCTCGCGCAGTTCCAGCAGGGCTTGCTCGAGGGCTTCGGCCGTGGTGTCCACGGTCATGTCGGCCACGTGCTGTTGCAGGCGCTGTTCGCGCTCCTGCAGCAACACGCGGCTTTGTTCGATGGCTTTTTCCGCGCCTTGCAAGCGCTGGCGCAATGCTGTGACCTGCGCATCCTCCATGGCCAGCAGGCGATCCAGCCCGGCGTCATCCAGCTCCGGGTGCTGGCTGCGCCACTGCGCGATCTGGCCCTGCAACTGCTGGCATTCGGCAACCAGCGCCTGTTGCTGCTGGCCGTCGGCCTTCAGCTCGCTGGCCAGTTGCACGGCTTGCGTGCGCAGTTCCTGCAGGCGCTGGGCGGTGTCGGCGTCCAGGGCGCGGGCTTGGTCCAGCGCGGCGTCCATGTGCTGTTGCCAGGCTTCGGCAGTGGCGTGTTCACCGAGCAATTCGCCGAGGGCGGCCTGGGCCTGCTGGCGCTGCTCGTCCAGGGCGGCAAGTTGTTGCTGCAACTGCTGCAGGCCTTGCACGCGGGCCTGGTGCTGGTCGCGCAGCTTGTCGAGTTGGGTTTGCCGGGCCTGCTGTTCTTCCAGTTCGTCCTTGCGCTGTTCCAGTTGCTGCAAGCGCTGGGCGATCTGCTGGTCCAGGGCCAGGAAAGCATTGGCCGGGTCTTCGTCGAGTGCCTTCAGGGCCTGCTCGGGCAGCACCCCGGCCAGGTCGTGCAAGCCTTGCTGCAACTGCTGCTCGTCGTTGGCCAGGGCCTGGTGCTGTTGTTCGAGGTGGCGCTGGGCCTGCTGTTGAGCGTCTTGGGCGGCCTGCAGTTGCTGGGTGAGGCGGGCAGCATCGCGTTGCAGCGTGAGCAGCGCGCTCTGGCGTTTCTCGTCCTGCGCAATTTCCGCCTCCAGGCGCTGCAGCTGGCTGGCCAGCCAGGTGCTACGGGCCTTGTCATCCTGCGGGGCCAGGGCCGGCCACAGGCTGTGCGCCTGCACTTGCGCCACCAGCGGTTGCAACTGATCGCCCAGTTGCTGCTGTTGCTGCTGGAAGTCCTTGAGCTGGGCGTTGACCACGCCCAATTGGGTGCGCAACTCGACCAGCTTGGCGTTGAGGGTGTCGACCTGTTGCTGCGCGGCAGCTTCTTCAGCCTGGTCATGCCGACCCAGGCTGTGCAGCAGTGCGTCAGGCTGGTGGAACGGGTGTTCGGCACTGCCGCAGACTGGGCAAGGTTCGCCATCGCGCAATTGCTCGCGCAGTGCCTCCACGCTGGTGGTGCGCGCCAGGCGTTGCCGCTCCAGCAACTGGCGGGTGAGGTTGAGCGCCTGTTCGGCCGCCTCCAGCTCGGCCTTCGCCGCGGTGCCTTCGCTGATCAACTGCTGGCGTTGCTGCATGGCCTGTTGCTGGCGTTCACGAACGCTGTCCAGTTGCTGGCGCAGTTCCAGTTCGCGGCCGTGCAGGCGCGACATTTCTTCAACAGCGCGCTGCTGCTTGCGGTTGTCCTGCAGCATGCCACCGAGCAGGTCGATCTGCTCGGCCAGGGCCTGGGGTTCGGCCTTGGCTTCGCGGAACAGCAGCTCGTAGGCATCGCGCTCGGCCTGCAGCTGCACATTGGCCTGGCTGGCCTGGGCCTGCAGGCCGGGCAGCTCTTCGCGGCCCTTGGCCAGGCGGCCGCCAATCAGCATCACCTGTTTGAGTTGCGGCAGGTAGGCGTGCCACGCACTGGCCAGGCCTGCCAGGTGCTCGCTGTCGGCAAGGGCACTGTCGATCTGCGCCAATTGCTGCAGGCTGCGCTGCTGGTTGGCCTCCAGCTGTTGCAACTGCTGCTGGCCATCGGCGACGTGTTGTTCAGCCTGTTGGCTGCTGCTGTGTTGCGCGGCCAGCGCTTCGTCCAGGCGCGCCAGGTTGTCCTGGGCGGCGAAGGCCTGGCGCAGGCGTGGGGCATTCTCGCCGTGTTGCGCCTGGCTGTCGGCGAGCGCCTGGCGTGCGGCGTTCAGTGCTTGCTCCAGGGTATTTGCGCGTGCCTGGAGTTCGTCCTGCTGCTGTTGCTGCTGCGCAATTCTTGCCGCCAGTGGGGCCAGTTGTGCGTTCAGCGCCTGCTGGCGGTGGAACTGGTGGCGCTGAGGTGCCAGGCGCTCCAGGCGCAGCAGGTCCAGGCGCGGTTCGGCCAACTGCTGCCAGTCCTGCTCGGCGGCCTGCAGCGCGCGGGCCGCCTCGGCGTGCTGGGCTTGCAGCCGGTTTTGCTCTTGCAGCCAGTTGCGTTGCTGTTCCAGCTGGCGCTCACTGGCCTGGTCAGCCTTCAGGTGCTGCTGCGCCTGCTCCAGTTGCTGGTCGAGCTGGGCGCGGGCTTCGGCGTCCATCGGCAGCAGGTGGCTGGCGCGCGCGAGCAGGTCGTTGTGCACCTCACCGGCCTCGCGGGCCTTGCTGAACGCGCGCTGGCCCAGGCGGGTGTAGATGGCGGTGTTGGTCAGTTTTTCCAGCAGTTCGCTGCGCTCTCTGTCGTCGGCCTTGAGAAACGCGCCAAACTCGCTCTGGGCCAGCATCACCGCGCGGGTGAACTGCTCGAAGTTCAGGCCCAGGCGGGCTTCGACCAACTGTTTGTATTCGTTCTTGCCGCTGGCCAGGACCTGCTCGCTGTCCAGGTCGTAAAAGCTCTGGCGGCTGTGCTGCAACTTGCCGTTGGCCTTGTCGCGGGCGCGGTTGGCTTCCCAGCGGGCACGGTAGCGGCGGCCGTCGACGCCGACGAAATCGACTTCGGCAAAGCCGCTGCCGGTACCACGGCGTAGCAGGTTGCGCGGGTCGGATGTGGGGATGTCGCCGTCGGCATCCGGCACCTTGGCTTCGCGACCGATGTCATTGAGCCGCGGCACGGTGCCGAACAGGGCCAGGCACAGGGCGTCGAGCAGGGTGCTCTTGCCGGCGCCGGTGGGCCCGGTAATGGCGAACAGGCCGGCGCTGGCCAGGGGCTCGGCAGTGAAGTCGATGTCGACGGGGCCGGCCAGCGATGCCAGGTTCTTCAGGCGGATGGCAAGAATCTTCATGGCTGCTCCTCTTCCTGCTGCACGTCCTGCAACAGCAGGGCAAAGTCGGCCAGCGCCTGCTCGTCGACAGCGCTGCCGTAGGCTTGCTCCCAGGCTCGGCTGAACAGGTCTTGCGGGGTCATCTGGGCCAGTTCGACAAAGGCCAGGTCATCATCTTCGCTACTGTTGCGCCCAGCGTACTCGGCACTGATACGCACCAGCCGCACTGCCTTGCCCGCCAGCGCGGTCTCGATCTGCTGGCGCAGGTCCGGTTGCGGCTCGTCGAGAATGACCCGCACCTCCAGCCAGGGTTGGCGATTGGGGTCTTCCAGCAGGTCGATTACCGGCTGGTCTGCCAGTTGCTGTAACAGCTCACCCAGCGGTGCCGGGCCGATGCGTTGCAGGGCTACGGCGCGCGGTACCGGGCGCGGCTCGACGCTGACCAGGCCGCTGCCGTCCAGTTCCACCTCCAGCACCTGGTGCGGGTAGTTGATTTCGGCGAACGACAGTGGGATCGGTGAGCCGCTGTAGCGGATGCGTTCTTCGCGGTTGACCTTCTGTGGCTTGTGCAGGTGGCCGAGGGCGACATAGCTGATGGCCTTGTCGAACAGCTTGGCCGGCAGCGCCTCGGCGTTGCCGATGATCAGGCTGCGCTCGGAGTCTTCCGACACTGCGCCCCCGGCCATGTGCGCATGGCTGATGGCAATCAGCGCCTGGTCTTTCTTGCGTTTTTGCAGTGCTGCGGCGATCAGTTGCTGGTGCACCTGGGTGATGCCTTGCAGGTAGTCGTCGCCCAGGTGGGGGCCGGTGACTTCGGCCGGCCGCAGGAACGGCAGCGCCAGGCACCAGGCTGCGACCTTGCCGCGGCCATTGGTCAGCGGGATCAGCAGCCGCTCGGCATCCAGTTGGCCCTCGTCCAGCCAGTGCACACGGCCCAGGGCGTGGGTGCGCAGGCGGCGCATGAGTGCGGCAGGCAGCTCGATGCGCGAGCCGGAATCGTGGTTGCCGGCGATCATCACGATGTCCAGCTTGGGCTGCTGCTCATGCGCCTGGACGATGAAGTCGTACAGACGCTCCTGGGCTTTGACGGGGGGGTTGACCGTGTCGAAGATATCGCCGGCGATCAGCAGCGCATCCGGCTGGCGCAGGCGAAGCTGGCCGAGCAGCCAGTCGAGGAAGCAGGCGTGTTCGAAATCGCGTTCCTGGCCGTGCAGGCTTTGGCCCAGGTGCCAGTCGGAGGTATGAAACAGACGCATGGATGACCTGTGGTGTCGAGTCGAGCAAGCCAGAGGGCTTGGCTTTGGGGATGGGCGTTGCGCGAGGGCGGTATGGTAACCCAAGCAGGGGGGTGGGGGGCAGGGCGGGGGATAGGGGGGAGGGCTGGCAGCGGTTCGTCATCACATTTGCAGCGCCTGTGAGATCGAGCGCCGCCCGCGCGGCCGCCTTGTTTGTACGGCGCGATGTCGAGACATGTACCCAGGGTGGGGCTGGCACCGGCTGCGCCGGTGTTCGCGGGCATGCCCGCGAAGAGGCCCTGGCAGGCAGCCGGCTACTTGGGATAAAGCGGCGGCAAGCTGCCGTTCTCCCCAGCCGGCAACAACACCTGCTCGGCCGGCGGTATCGTGCCGATCGCCCGCCACAAATCCTCACCCTGCCAATACTGCCCACTCTCGCTGTACAACGCGCCATTCAACCCATCCAGCGCATCCGACAACGGCACGAAGCGCGCCGCCATCTCGGCCAGGGTCTCCGGTTGCTGCCGGGCCCAGGCGTCCAGCGCCTGGCGGGTGGCCTGGGGGTCGTTCGCCAGGCAGGCGCGCTTGAGGTCATCCAGCAAGGTGCGCGGGCTCGGCCCGTTCTGCGCCGCACGCAGCACCGCCGGTTGCGAGCGGGCGCGCCACCACAGGGCGAAGCCCAGTACGGTGGAAAGGGCGAACAACAGAGTCGCCAATTGCCAAGGCCACAGCGCGCTGCTGGCGCTGCTGCTATCGCCCACCGGGCTGTCGGCACTCAATGCCGGGTTGTCCTGCACGTTCAGCGTACGCGCCGGCAGGCTGCTGTGCTCCAGGTGATCTTCACGGGTGTTCCACCACGCCACTTCCAGCGCCGGCAGGGCCAACGTGCCGGCATGGGTGGGCACCAGTGCTTCGCGTTCCTCGCGGTTGGCGGTCATGCCGCGTTCGTTGATTTCGTTGCGCAGCAGCGGCTGGTCGGGGTAGCGGCGCAGGCCGGTGATCTCGGTGGCGGGTAACGGCGGCAACTGGGTGCTGGAAAGGCCTTCGGCGCGCAAGGTGATGTTGCGCGTCAGCGAGTCGCCAATCTGTACCTGCTGGTTGCCGGGGTCGGGGTTCCAGTGCTCTTCCAGTGTCAGGCTACGCGCCGGCAACCACGGCACACCCGCAGGCCAGGCGGCGGGAATCGGGCGTACCGCCAGCCGCAGCGGCAGCGAGCTGACCTGTACCTGGTGCCCGGCCCGGGCCGTGCCATTGGCTTGCGGGGTTTCGTCGCTGCTGGCTGCGGCGGTGGCGCTGAACGTCAGTGGCGGGATCTCGAGCGTGCCACTTTGCTGGGGGTACACGGCATAGCGGGTTTCGATCACGCCGTGGCGCACGCCATTGATTTCCTTTTCATAGGTGCGCGATTCGCCGAGCGGTTCGACCTTGGCGCCTTCCAGCTGCAGCGGGCTCAGGCTGCTGTCGTCATAGAGCGCCACCGAGTGATAGATGCGCAAGGTGAGCACAGCCTGCGCCTGCACGTAGACGTCGGGGCTGTCGAGGGTGGCCTCGATGAACACCTGTGAAGTGTCCTGGCGGCTGGCATCGGCCTGCAGCACTTGCAGGTCGATGGCCTGGCTGCGTGACTGACCCAGCTGCAGCTCGGGGATACGCAGGCTGCCGCTGCGCCGCGGCAGCAAGGTGATGATCCAGCGGGTGCTGGCGCGGGTTTCACCGTCGAGGGTATGCAGGCTGTTCAGCTGGCGCGTGCCGCGCACCTCGAAGTCGCCTTCCAGGGCGCGCAGGTCGGGCTTGCCGAACTGGGTGACGTCCTGGCTTTCCAGGGTCAGTTCCAGGCTTTCGCCAGCCTGCAGGCGGGTGCGGTCGACGCTGGCCTGCAGCAGGGGTTCAGCCTGGGCCAGGGTGGCCCACAGCAGGGAGAGGAGCAAGACGCCGAAGCGACTCATCGTGGGGTTTCCTGTTGCAGTTGCTGTTCGTACCAGAATTTGCGCCGCAGCAGCTCCGCCGGGTTATCGGGGATCTCCCGCAGCCATTGTTCCAGGGCTTGGCGCTGTTCGGCGTCGAGGCTGGTCGACACCGGGCGCTGGGGCGGCTGGATGACGCCCTCATCGGCACCCGGCTGATTACCCGGTGCACCCTGGCTGTTGCTGCTGCTTTCGCCAGGCTGCTCGGCGCTGGCTTGTTCATCACCGCCGGGGGTGCCCTGGGCGGCGCTGCTGGCCGAACTGCTGTTGCCTTCGGTGTCGCTGCCGGGCGTGCCTTGGGCATCGTTACCGGGCGGTTGTTCCTCGGCCTTGGCCTGGCGCTGTTGCAGCAGCTGTTGCACCAATGCCTGGTTGTCCAGTGCCACTTGCAGATCGGGTTCGCGCTCCAGCGCCTGCTCGTAGGCGTCCAGGGCCGCTTCCAGCTCACCGGCACGGGCCAGTGCATTGCCTCGATTGTAGTGGTCGGCGGCCGTGTCGCCTTGGGAAAATGCCTCGGCCGCACCCGCGTAGTCGCCGGCCTGGTACAGCGCCAGGCCGCGCCACTGCGTGTCATGGAAGTGCCGAGCCGCGCTGGCTGGGCGGTTCAGCTCGAGCAGGCGTTGGCCTTGCTGGTCGGGGCGCAGCCACAGGTCATCGAGCTCGAAAGCCTGGCTGGGCTGGGGCAGGGCCAGCAGCAACGGCAGGCAGAACAGCCAACCGCGCCGGCCGGCACACGCGGCCAGCAGCAGCAGCGGAATCAGCAACCAGTAGCCCTGGTCGGCCCAGCTGTCCAGCTGCAGGGTCTGGCCGTCGTTGCGCCCGGCCCGCGGCTGGTCGAACAGGCCCAGGCCACGCAGGTCCAGGTCGTCGATACGCGCATGCCGGTAGCGCCCGCCGGTGCCGTTGATGAAACCCTTGAGGCTGGCGTTGTCCAGGCGGGGCACCAGAATGCCGCCTTGGTCATCCTTGAGGTATTCGCCATTGGCCTGGCGCACGGGGGCACCGTCACGGCTACCGATACCCAGCATCAGCAGGCTGGGGCCCTGCCGGCCAAGGGCCTGGGAGATGCGCTGGCGCTCCGGGGCGCTGAGCGACGACCCGATCAGCAGCAGGCGGCCCTGGCCGAGCCCGCTCTGGGCCAGCAGGGCCAGGCCCTTCTGCACGGCCAGGTCGGCGCGCTGGCCGGGCTTGGGCATGATCGACGGGTCGATGGCCTCCAGCAGGTTGCGCGTGGTGGCCAGGTCATCGGACAGCGGCACCAGGGTGTGTGCGGAGCCGGCATAGACCACCAGCGCCGTCTGGCTGTCGCGGCGGTGCTCCAGCAGGTCGAGGATTTTGCGCCGGGCCTGTTCCAGGCGATTGGGCGGGCTGTCCTCGGCGAGCATCTGCGGGGTCAGCTCCAGCAATATCACCAGCGGGTCGGCCGGGCGCTGGCGGTTTTCTTCCACCCGCTGCCAACTGGGCCCGAGCAGGGCCAGGATCACCAATAGCCAGGCCAACCCCAGCGCCACCCACGGCAGTTTGCTGGTGTTGCCGTTGCCGCCGCCCAGCAGCACAGCGTGGAATGCCGGCGGCAGGATCAGCTGCCAGCGCCCGGCCCGTTTGCGCCGATGCCACAGCTTGTACAGCAGCCAGCCAAGCAGGGGCACGGCCAGCAGCCACAGGGGGCGCAACCATTGCGGCCACAGGTCGATCATCGCCGCCTCCGCAAGCGCAAGCGCTTCAGGCGTTGGCGCCATTCCGGGTGTGGCTGCAAGAAGCGCGGCTTGCGCAGCAGGCGCTGCATCAGGTTGTCGGGCCATTGCACGGCCACCACCAGCAGCACGCTCAGCAGCAGTGCCAGGGCCAATGGCCAGGCGTACAGGGCTTGGGCGGTGCGGGCCTGGGTCGGTTGCTGGGCCACCGGTTCGAGTTGGTCGAGGGTGTCGCCAATAGCGTCCAGTTCGGCTCCGTCATGCGCGCGGAAGTAGGCACCGTGGGTGATTTCGCCGATTTCCCTGAGTGCGGCTTCGTCCAGGTCCAGGCTCGGGTTGAGGCCGAGCAGGCCTGGGGTGCCACTGGCTTCGGGGTTGGCGCCAATGCCGATGGTGTAGATGCGCACGCCTTCCTGGGCTGCCAGGCGGGCTGCCGTCAGCGGATGGATCTGCCCGCCATTGTTGGCACCGTCGGTAATCAGCACCAGTACCCGGCTTTGCGCCGGGCGCTGGCGCAGGCGTTTCACCGCCAGGCCAATGGCGTCGCCGATGGCCGTGTTCTTGCCGGCGATGCCGATTTGCGCTTCGTCGAGGAAGGTGCGCACGGTACGCCGGTCGAACGTGAGCGGGGCCTGCAGGTAGGCCTGGCTGCCGAACAGGATCAGGCCCACGCGATCGCCTTCACGGTCCTGCAGGAAATCGCCGAGCAGGGCCTTGACCAGGTCGAGGCGGCTGATGTCTTCGTTTTTCCACTGCATGTCCGGGAAGTCCATCGACCCGGACACGTCCACCGCCACCAGCAGGTCGCGGCCGCTGGCCGCCACTGGCAACGGGTCACCGAGCCATTGCGGGCGCGCGGCAGCGCACAGCAGCAACAGCCAGATGACCACGAATGGCCCTTGCTGGCGCCAGGTGGGCAGGTTCAGCCGCGCGCGCCGCCCGGCCAGGCCTTCCAGTTCGTTGAGGAAGCCAACCTTGAGTACCGGTTCGCCGCTGTCGGCGGCGGGCAGCAGCAGGCGCGCCAGCCACGGCAGCGGCAACAGGGCAAAGACCCACGGCCAGGCCAGTTCAAACATGCTTGCGGATCCAGGTTTCGACGGCTTGGCTCAGCCCGGCGATGGCCTTGTCGTCGAGTTTGCACTCGGGTTTATAGGCGCCTTCGACCAGCACCATCCAGCGTGTGAGGCCGGCTGCGGGGCAGCGGTTGTCGAGAAATGCCAGCCACTGGCGGCCGTTGAGGGTGTGGCTATTGGCGCCCGGGTAGTGGCTGCGGCACAGGCGCTTGAGCAGGGCGTTGATCTGTTGCAGCCAGGCGCCGGCGGGGGCGCCGTCGTAGGGGCGTGGCAGGCGTGCCAGCTCGGCCAGCGCTTCTACCCGCACCGGGTCCAGCGGTTGCTCGGCGCGTACGACACGGCGCTTGCGCGGGCGCCAGTGCCGCAGCCGCCACAGGCCCCAGCCCAGCACTGGCAGGATGACCAGCAATGCCCACCAGCCGGGTGCCGGCGGCCACAGGCCGATGGGCGCCGGTTCGATCAGCGGTTGCAACTGATCGAGCGGGTTCATGACGCGCTCCGCGGGCGCTGTGCGCTCAGGTATTCGCGCAATTGCTCGATCATTTCACTTTGCGTGCTCAGCGGCATCAGCAGCACCCGCAGCTTTTGCGCCAGCAGCTCCCAGCGCTCGATGCGGGCTTCGGCCTGCTGGCGGTAGGCCTGGCGCAGGTTGGCGTCGAGGGTGTCGAGCTCCAGCTGCGCGCTGCGTTGGGCAAAACGCAGCAGGCCAGCGGCCGGCAGGGCATGGTCGAGTGGGTCGGACACCGGCAGCAGCAGCAGGTCGCAATGCCGGGACAGCATGGCCAGGTGCTGCTCCACCTGGGCGCTGAGCGAACGCTCGTCGCAGATCACGATGGCCAGGCTGCCCGGGCGCAGCACTTCGCGGGCGCGGCGCAGGGCCAGGCCAAGGCTGTCGGCCCCGGCAACCGCCTCGGTGTGCAGCGCCTGGTTGACCTTGGCCATGCGGTTGAGCAACTGCAGCAGGCTCTGTTTGCTGCGCCGGGGCTTGATTTCGTGGTGCTCGTTGTCGCCGAACACCAGGCCGCCGATGCGGTCGTTATGGGCCAGCGCGGCCCAGCCGAACAAGGCGGCGGCCTGGGCGGCGAGCACCGACTTGAACATCAGGCCCGAGCCGAAGAACAGCCGCTGGCTCTGCTCGACCAGGATGAAGATAGGCCGTTCGCGTTCTTCGTGGAACAGCTTGGTGTGGGGCTCCTGGGTGCGTGCGGTCACCCGCCAGTCGATGTTGCGCACGTCGTCGCCGGCCTGGTACACGCGCACCTGGTCGAAGTCCACACCGCGCCCGCGCAGCTTGGAATGGTGCAGGCCGACCAGCGGGCTGCGTTGGCCGGGCTTGGAAAACAGCTGGATTTCGCGCACGCGGTGGCGCATGTCGATCAGCTCGGCGAGGCCGATGCGGATGCCGGGTTCGGCCAGGTGCGCAGTGGGCATGGGGTCAGGCAACGGCGACGACGTCGAGGATGCGCTGGACCACGCGGTCCTGGTCGATCCCCGCGGCCTCGGCTTCGAAGGAGAGGATGATGCGGTGGCGCAGCACGTCGAACAGCACCGCCTGGATGTCTTCGGGGCTGACGAAGTCGCGCCCGGCCAGCCAGGCGTGGGCACGTGCGCAGCGGTCCAGCGAAATGGAACCGCGCGGGCTGGCGCCATAGGCGATCCAGTCGGCCAGCTCGGTATCGAATTTGGCCGGGGTGCGGGTGGCCATGACCAGCTGCACCAGGTACTCCTCGACGGCATCGGCCATGTACAGGTTGAGGATTTCCTTGCGCGCGGCAAAGATCGCCTGCTGGCTGACCCGCCGTTCGGGTTTCACTTCGCCGCCCAGCGCTTCACCGCGGGCCTGTGCCAGGATGCGCCGCTCGACCGCGGCGTCCGGGAAGCCGATTTTCACGTGCATCAGGAAGCGGTCGAGCTGGGCTTCGGGCAGCGGGTAGGTGCCTTCCTGCTCGATCGGGTTCTGCGTGGCCATGACCAGGAACAGGGGCGACAAGTCGTAGGTGCTGCGGCCCACACTGACCTGGCGTTCGGCCATGGCCTCGAGCAGTGCCGACTGGACCTTGGCCGGTGCACGGTTGATTTCGTCGGCCAGCACCAGGTTATGGAAGATCGGCCCCTGCTGGAACACGAAACTGCCGGTTTCCGGGCGGTAGATTTCCGTGCCGGTGATGTCGGCCGGGAGCAGGTCGGGGGTGAACTGGATGCGATGGAACTGCGCTTCGATGCCCTCGGCCAACTCCTTGATGGCCTTGGTCTTGGCCAGCCCGGGCGCCCCCTCGACCAGCATGTGGCCGTCTGCCAGCAGCACGATCAACAGCCGCTCGACCAGTTTCTCCTGGCCTAGGATCTGGGTTGAAAGAAAGGTGCGCAGCGCGATCAGCGCTTCACGGTGTTCCATCGGCGACGGTTCCTGGTAGGGGGCCGGAGGCGGCTGACGGCAGCTGCCCTGGCAAGGGCTGATACTTTAATCCATCCGGGGGGGCGGCGACTAATGGCACGGGGTAAATTTATCGCTGCAGCGGGCCTGGGGTATGGAAAACTCTCACGAAGGCTTGGCGATTGCCTGATGTTGCCTGACGGCGTACTGGCGCCTGCTTGTGCTTTTGGGTCAAGCACAAGGCACGAAGATGGTAGCGAGCAACGGCGGTACGCCGACCCCTCGGCGGATAACCCTGCGTTTCGGGGTGTTCTTCGATGGCACCGGTAACAATCAGCACAACGCCACGGCATTGGCGGGGCACGGCGGCAGTTATGCCAATGCGCTGAGCAACGTAGCCCTGCTGCATGCGTTGTACCCGGCGCAAGCGGCCGATGGCGAGGCGCGCCAGGTCTTTTTCAAATGCTACATGGAAGGCATCGGCACCTTGGCCGGTGAAACCGACCCGGTGTATGCCTCTGCCACCGGGCGTGGCCGCACGGGCGTGGAAGCCCGGGTAGCCGAGGCGTTGCAGGTGATTGCCGGGCAACTGCAGGGTTGGTGCCAGGCGCACCCGCAGTGTGTGCCGGCACGCCTGGAGTTCGACTTGTTCGGCTTCAGCCGTGGGGCGGCGGCGGTACGCCACCTGGCCAACCTGTTGCACGACGGTGCCGGGCAATTGTTGCCGGTGGCGTGTGACATCGCGATCAACTTCATGGGCTTGTTCGACACGGTGGCCGCGATCATCGCGCCGTTGCAGGGCGACTTCGACCCCACCGACGAGCGCCACGGTGGCTTGCGCCTGGGCCTGGGGGCGGGTATTGCCCGGCAGGTGGTACAACTGGTCGCGCGGGATGAGCGGCGGCATAATTTCCCGCTGGTGAGCAGTGGCCACGACATAGTGCTGCCGGGTGTGCACTCGAATATCGGTGGCGGCTACCCGGAAACCACATGGGAACAGGTGCTGTTGTGCAAACCGCAATCCCAGCGCGTGCCGGTGGCGACGCCTGCCGGGCAGTGCCGCGTGCATGCCGTGATGCAGGGCCTGTTGGCGACGGATTTTGCCGACATGGGGGAACCCCGGCCACGGGTGATCACCTGGGAGGAGCCGATCGCTGGCGGCCACCCGCGTGAAGCAGAGAAGCAAGTCTACGCAGCAGTAGCCCGCGAGCGGGAGGTGGCCGGGCACCTGTCGCGTGTCTACCTGAGCGTGATGCGCGAGCTGGCGGTACGGGCTGGCGTGCCGTTTGCGCCGTTGGGCGGCCAGGCGGAGCACCGTTTGCCGGCTGAATTGCAGGTGATCAGCGCAAAACTGCATGGCTTCGCTTTGGGCGAAACCGGGCAATTGGCGCTGAGCGAGCAAGAGCAGCGGTTATTGCGCGACAAGTATGTGCACGCTTCGGCGAACTGGAATGCGCTGAAAGGGTTGCGTAACAGCGTGCTGGATGTGTTGTTTGTCAACCGGCCAGGGGTGGCAGGGCGGGTGGTGCATGGGAATCCGGTGGGGTGAATGCGCCTGGGGTGGCAGGGGTTCGCCACCCCATTCATTCATAGCTGCGCGTTCCTGCGTTTTCGGGCCATATACCCCTCCTGCGCCACGGTCAGCGCCACCGTCAGCACCATGAACGCTACCGAAGCAACGAAAATGCCATTTGGCAGCCCCCGGTCGAGCATCCAGCCGAACGCCACTGGCCCGACGGCGCCACCGATGTTGAACCCGGTCGAGACCAGCCCGAAGGTCTTGCCTTCGGCACCCTTGGGCGCGGCCGCTTTTACCAGCATATCCCGCGACGGGGCGATCATTCCGGTCAGCAGGCCGATGCTGCCCAGCACCACCACCAATGCCCATTCGCGCAGCACACCCAGGGCCACCACGGCGGTCAGCACTGCAGCCAGGGCGAAAGCCAGCGCCGCCACCAGGCCATGCCGGCGGGTACGGTCGGCCAGGGCACCGCCACACAGCACCCCTGCGGCGCTACAGAGCAAGAAGGCGGTAAGCGCGGTATTGGCCCAGGCCAAGGTCAGGCCTTGGCCTTGCACCAGTGCGGCAACGGAGAATTTCTCGATGGCACTGGTGCTCAGGTTGAGCAATATGAACAGCACTGTCAGCACGCCGATCATGGGGGTGAACAAGCGCACTCGGCCGTTTGCCGGCGGCGCGCCGGCATTGCCCGGGTTGCCCATCTCCGTTACCCGGTACACCCCGCTGCCTGGCAGCGATATCAACAGCAGCGCAGCAGCGCCGAACACTGCGCCCGTCGCCAGGGCTGCCCGTGTGCCCAACACGGCAGCGATACCGAGGAATATTGCCGGGGTTACCGCCGAGCCGAGAAAGCCGGCGAAGGTATGAATGGAGAATGACCGCCCCAGCCGGTCTGGCTCGATACCCTTGGCCAGCAGCGCATAGTCGGCCGGGTGGTATACCCCATTGGCCAGGCCGGCCAGCGCCATGCTCACCAGCAACACCGCATGGCCGGGGCTGGCGGCCAGCAGCAGGAAACTGAGGCTGCCCAACAGCAGCCCGGCCTTGAGCACCTTGCGCGCGCCAAAGTGGTCGACGGCATGACCCAGCGGGGCCTGCACCAGGGCAGAGACGATATTGAACACCGCCAAGGCCACGCCGAGTTCGACGAAACCGACCCCCAGCAGGGAGGGCAGCACTGGCAGCAGTGCCGGGATCAGCATGATGTGCACATGGCTGACGAAATGCACGGCGGCAACCTGGGTCAGCAGCTTGGGGGCAGCAACGTAGCGCATGTCGGGACCTGTAGACAGCGTGCGCGCCTGGCGCACGGCAAGGGGATGGAATGCCCGTGTGGCGGGCGTCGCTGCGCAGCGCCCGAAGGCGGCCATGCAAACGCTGGCAGCGATCCCGCCACCCAGCGCGTTGCCTGTTGCGCGGGTAACCCGCGCTTACAGGGCTGCGCTGTCGAGGGTCAGGCAGCCAGTTCGGTCAGCAGGTTTTTCAGATAGTCGCTGCCTTGCGCATCCAGCGCCTGCAACGGCAGGCGGGGCGCGCCGACATCCTGGCCCAGCAGCTTCAGGCCGGCCTTGATGGTGGTGGGCAGGCCGCGGCGGGTGATGTATTCCAGCAGTTCGTACTGGCGGTAGAACAGCGTGCGGGCTTCGGCCAGTTGGCCTTGCTGCACGGCGTCCCACAATGCCAGGTTCAATGCCGGGATCAGGTTGGGCGCGGCGGTGCACCAGCCGCTCGCGCCTGCCACAAGGGCCTCCAGGGTCAGTGGGTTGCAACCGTTGTAGAACGCTACCTGGCCCTTGCTGGCCTGGAACAGGCGGTGCATGCGCTGAATGTCACCGGTGCTTTCCTTGACCATGGTCACATTCGGCACCTCGGCGAGGATGCGCAGGATCAGTTCCACCGACAGGTCGGTGCCGCTGGTGCCCGGGTTGTTGTAAAGCATGATCGGGATGTCGATGGCGGCGCCGACGGCCTTGTAGTGGGCCACCACTTCGGCTTCGGTGAGTTTCCAGTACGAAACGGGCAGCACCATGACCGCCGTGGCGCCGCATGCCTGCGCCAGGCGCGCACGCTCCACGGTGCGTGCGGTGGTCAGGTCGGAGACGCTTACCACGCTGGGTAAGCGCCCGGCGATGCGCGCCTGGCTGAAGCGCACCACGCTTTCCCATTCGCTGTCGCTCAGGTAGGCCCCTTCGCCGGTGCTGCCCAGCGGCGCGATGGCGTGCACGCCGTGCTTGATCAATTGGTCGATGGACGTGCCCAAAGCCTCCAGGTCGAGTGTGCCGTCTGCTGAGAAGGGAGTGATGGTGTAGCCGATGACGCCGCGAATTACAGGTGTAGACATGACCAGGCACCTTTGCCGTTGTTGAGGGAAGAGTACAGCTTCGAGTCAGGCCAGGCAGTCGCCGTGGGCCCGCAAGGCACGCCGCGCGTAATAGCTGAACGCGGCGCCATGACGCTTAGGGGTGGAGATCCAGTCGTGGGCTTCCTTGCCCAGGGCTTCGGGGATGGGGCGGATGTCACCGGCCCCCATGGCCAGCAGCTGCATCCTGGCGGCCCGCTCGAACAGCAGGGCAAGCACGCAGGCTTCTTCGATCGAGCCGCCAGCGATCAGCAGGCCATGGTGGGAAAGCAGGATCGCGCGCTTGTCGCCGATGGCCGCCGCGATGATTTCGCCTTCTTCATTGCCTACCGGCACACCAGGCCAGTCCTTGAGGAAGGCGCAATCGTCGAACAGCGGGCACAGGTCCATGTGCGAGATGGCCAGCGGTACCTCCAGCATCGACAGGGCGGCGCTGTGCAGCGGGTGGGTGTGGATGATGCAGTTGACGTCAGGCCGGGCGCGGTAGAGCCAGCTGTGGAAACGGTTGGCCGGGTTGGCCATGCCACGGCCTTGCAGCACGGTCAGGTCTTCGTCCACCACCAGCAGGTTGGAGGCGGCGATTTCGTCGAAGCCCAGGCCCAGTTGCTGGGTGTAATAGGTGCCAGGCTCCTGGGCGCGGGCGGTGATCTGCCCGGCCAGCCCCGAGTCGTGGCCGCCGTCGAACAGGATGCGGCAGGTGAGGGCCAGCTTTTGCCGGGTACTGTAGGTGTTGTCGGCCAGGGCCGTCAGCATCTGCTGCTGGGCGTGCTTGACCAGTTGGTCCTTGGGGGCGTGCATGGTGGTCGTCATGGGCGGTACCTGCAGGAAAGGGCGGTGAATTGCTGAGCGACACAGGGAGGTCGCCAGGACACACGGCGATCATAATGACACCTTGTGTCATTATCAAGCAGGGAATGACACAATCAGCCTGCAGTGGGGCTCCAGAGGTGGCGGGCCGGGCGGCAAGGAGGTGCGCGAGGGGGCGTTGGCAAAGCGCGCGGCGCAGGCGCTTACACCGGCCGGGCCGGTGTTCGCAGCTGGCGCCGCGGCAAAAAGGCGCGCGTTACGCGCCTACGCAGCGCGAAGCGGGCAGCGGGGCCGGGTGCGCGTGCTGGTATTGCCGGAAGGCCTCGGCAATGGCATTGATCAGCGGCGCGTCGCTGAGCGGGTTCAAGGCCGGGAAGCGCTTGCCGTTGCAGATGCCCTGGTAGGTCAGCACAGCCTCGACGCTGTGATCATGGTCCAGGTACACCTGCCTGATCGCCTGGGCGTCCAGGTTCTTCGCATCGTCGCAGCGCAGGGCGTGGTGAATGGCCAATGCCGCGCCAAAGGCCAGGGCCGGGGTGTCGATGCCGTGCCTGCCGGCCAGCTCGATGCTGCTGAGGATACGTTCATTGCGCTGCAGTTTGCGCAGCGGGTCGCGGCCGACGCGGGCGCACGGGTCCTTGAACGAGGTTTTGCAGCGCGCCAGAAAGGCGTCGGCGAACCGGCTGATCACCTCGCTCATTTGCGGGTACTCCGCTTCCAGGGCGGGCGCCACTTCCTGGCGTATCAGCCGCTCGGCCAGGGCATTGACGCGGGCGTCGCCCATGCCCTGGCCCACCCAGGCATGGCCCAGCAGGCTGGCGTACCAGGCAATGATCGCGTGCGGGCCGTTCCACAGGCGGTTCTTGATGACCTGGATCTGGGCAATGTCCGGCACCGTGTGCACTTGGCGCAGGCGTTCGAGCAGGTCGCTGCCGCGCTCGACATACAACGGCATGTCGGCTTCGCTGTTGAACAGCACCAGGTGCAGTTGGCTCATGGCGCTGCTGGGCTGCGCAAAGGGCCTGAAATGCCCGAGCAATCGCTCGTATTCAGCCGGCGGCGCCGAGGCACTGCGCGGTGCGGCAGGCTCTTCTTCCAGGCTGTTGCGAAACATCTGCGACTTGATCCGCAATTGCCGCACCAGCGCATCGTTGCTCAGCTTGGAAACGATGCGGCTGACTACGGTTTCCGCGAAATGGGTCTTGAGCATTACCTGCTCGCAGATCGCTGGCGGGCACAAGGTCGCCAGCTCGGCTTGCACATGCCGGCGCACGAACGCGCCACTACCCACCTTGTTCAGCACGATCAGCAACGTCAGTTCGCGGCCGCGGCGCTCGAAGCGCTGCAGCAGGCCTTGGGCAATTACCCTGGCCTGGTTGCGAATGGCCTGTTCAGGCAGGCTCAGGCCGATGATCTCGGCATCGTTGTACATGGCGATCACCGCCTGTTCATCGTCCAGGTCGATCATGCGCACATTGTCGATGGTCTGGTCGAACGAGGTGCTGCCATAGCGCACGCTGTAGCTGCCGAAGGCACTCACGCTCTCGCGCAGCATGCGTGAGCGGGTAGCGGCGATGATTTCGCAGGGCCGGGTGTAGCCGTCCCAATGGGAAAACACCTGGGTCAGGTAGCCGCCGCCGATGGCGCCAAAGCCATGAATACCGACACGGAATTGATTCAACGACGCCGGGAAGGGTTCGCTGAGCGCGGGCATGCCCAGCTCGGGCACGCATGCATTCAGGTCGGCAAGGAACTCCGGCATGCTGTGGTAAGCCTTGAGTGCGCCGGCCTTGATGTCGGCGGCAGGTGGCTTGATGTCTTCGATCAGAATCGCCTGGCCCTCGGCACGCATGGCCGACAGCATGCCGTTTTCCGAATCCTCGACCATGAAGCACTGCGCTGGCGTGCAGTTGAGTGCGCGGGCGGCCTTCAGGAAAATCTCCGGGTGGGGTTTGCCCTGGCTGACTTCATCGCCACACACGGTGATGTCGAAGTACTTCAGCACATTGGCGTTGATCAGGTATTCCTCGGCGATGGCGCGGCGGCTGGAGGTGGCCACGGCCATGGTCAAGCCGGCCTTGCGCAGGCGCTCCAGCACCTCCAGCAGGCCGGGCTTGATCGGCACGCCGTGATTGCGCACGTACTCCAGCTCCAGTTCATCGGCGCGCCGGCGGATGGCGGCATAGGGGAAGTCTGCGCCGTTATGCGCCTTGGCCAAGGCTTCGGCTTTTTTCGCGCTCAGGCCCAGAGAGCCGAGCAGTGTGTGCTCGCCCAGCGGCTTACCGAAGATTTCCAGCGACGCTTGCTTGAGGATCTTGAAGCGCAGGCGTTCGGTGTCGAAGAGGGTGCCATCCATATCGAAGATAGCGCTGAAGATGCGTTTGCCGTGAAAGAAAAGCATGGGTTGTTGCCCCTTGTCGGTGGGTCGTACATCCCGCCTGCAACAGGCGAGCATGGCGTGCGAGCTGCAGCAATGGCAGTCAGGTAGGAGGCACGCGGTCGACAGGAGGGCGCTGGGGGGTGACGCAGAGGTAGGGCGGGATGGAGCGGGGGGTGCACAGCAGGTTGGCGAACCTGGAAGCGAGGCGGGCGGCACGTTTGGCCTTGAGGTCACGCCCACTGGCTGCAGTCGGTTTTGCAGGCAGTGGGCGCAAATAGCGATGGATACGTGTGATTCCGAGCATGAGGTACTGTGAGTCCTTTTTCGACTTTGGTAATCCTTTTTCAGCCTTGCACGTATGCGCCGCGACATGCAAGGCTTGGCCTTTCGCTCGTCTTGCACAACCAGGTGAACCGCCATGACCCAAGCTACCGACCAGGCCTTCTACGACCGTGCCGATGCGCACATAGAACTGGCCAACCAGCAGATCGACAGGGTCGAGGACCTGGGCAAGGTAAGCGCCTCGCTGACCTTCGGTGCCGCGCGCTTCAGCGCCTGGATGAGCGCCCGCAGCTTCAAGAGCGGCGCCGAACTGGGCGCTGCGCGGGACGAGATCCTGAAATACTTCTGCGAGCAGTACCGGATGATGCTCGAAGATAACCTGGACGAGCATATCAAGCATTTTGACCAGTACATGTTGGGCAAGAATGACTAACACCGCAGGTCGCTCGCCCCAGCCTCTTCAACACTTCTTGGCCAACACCTGCCAGCCCTGATGCGACCCCTGTGGGAGCGGGCGAGCCCGCGAAGAAACCAGCGCGCTGCATGGCACCGGCTGGGCCGGTGTTCGCGGGCATGCCCGCTCCCACAGGTATTGCACCTTTGTCTTGGCTACGATATCGCCAGCGGTGATGGCGTGGGCCGGACGACATGTCCGGCCCTTAAGCGCCTGTTGCGCCCCGGGTCAACGGCGCAGCAGGCGAGAAATCACCAGTGTGACGGCGGCGGTGATGGCCAGTGCGGCGATAGGCTTTTCCCTGACGAACGAAGTCACCGTGTCCACGGCATCACCATAGGTCTTGGTCACCTGGCCTGCCGCCTGACGCGCATCGCCTTCGGCTTCCAGCGCCGGGTCTTCGACCAGCCGGCCTACAGCGCTCTGCGCCTTGCCTGCAAGGTTCTCGGCAACACCTTCGATCTGTTCGCGTTTCATGATGGCTATATTCCTTCCTGTAAGCGGCTTTGGGTTGATAGCACAGGGTTAGGGAGGTGAAGGGCGGTAATGGTTCCAACTACTCATCACCTTCAAGCCACACGCCCCTGCAAGGAATCGCACGTGGCGTGAGTGGACGAGGCTAGCGCGCCTTCTTTTCCAGAATCCGCGCGCCGCTCCCTTCCTTGGCCAGCACATCCCCGGGGTTGCGCAGGGGGCAGTCCTGCAGTGACAGGCAGCCGCAGCCAATGCAGTTGTCGAGGCTGTCGCGCAGCGCCTCCAGGGTACGGATGCGTGCATTCAGGTCTTCGCGCCAGGCGCTCGACATTTCGCCCCACTGCGCCGCGGTCAGCTTGCTGTTGGGCGCATAGCGGCTCAATGCCTGGCGGATTTCCTCCAGTGCGATACCGGTGCGCTGTGCCACCTTGATGATCGCCAGGGTGCGCAGTACCAGCGAAGGGTAGCGGCGCTGGTTGCCCGCCGTACGAACGCTGGCGATCAGCCCCTTGGCTTCATAAAAGTGCAGCGCTGACACTGCCACACCGCTGCGCTTGGCGACTTCGCCCACTGTAAGCATCCGCGTGTTGTCTGCTGCCATGCCTGTCGACCTTGCCTTGGGTTGAGCGCTGTAAGGGCGCCTGAGGTTTTGAAACGGGTTACCCCGCTGAGCGATCCCGGCGCAACTGGGTAATCAGGGTAAAACGGTCATGCGGGTGGATCGTCTCGGCCACGGCCATCAGGTCGCCGTTCTCTTCGCGGTAGTGGCGAATGATCTGCAACCCCGCCGAACCCACCTGCGCCTTCAGCGCGTGGGCCAGCTCTGCCTTCAGCGCTACCGCCCGTACTTGCTGGTCGATCACCGCGATGGCGCGGCCGTAATGCTGCTCGATCAGCCTGGCAATCGGCTGTTCGGGCTGCTCGCGGGCGAGTTCGATGACTTCGCCGTAGTCCCGCTGTGCATAGACCTGGGTGCAGCATAGCGGCGGCGCAGCCTGCGCCACGGCGATGCTCGACAGGCAAAAGTAGTGCTCACCCGGCACCAGCCCCAGCCGTGCCGCCTGGCCCAGGTCGGCAACGAAGTGCTGCACATCGCGGATCTGCCAGCGCTGATCTGGCGCCAGCTGTGCCAGGTCGGCGACGCTGGCCAGCGACTGCGTGTAGCCCCCGCGGGGGCTGCTGGCCTCGACCCGTGTGCCGACGCGCTTGCGTCGCGATACCAGCCCCTGGCCGAGCAACTGGTCGATCGCGGCACGTACCGTGTGCCGGCTCACACCGTAAAGGTCGCACAGCTCGTGCTCGGTTGGCAGCAGGCTGCCCACCGGATACCGGCCATTGGCAATGCCTGCCATCAAGTCCTTGGCCACAGTGGCATAGCGCGTCGGGTTCATACCTGTGTTCTGTCTCGCACCTGTCGTCGGCCCAGAGTGTACCAGCGACCTGTGCCGGGTGGTCGGCGAGCAGACTGCACCTGGCGGTGCAGCCCAGCATCCACGAGGCCCGCTGACGCTTTTCAGGTGTTCTGCCTGGCCCGCAACAGCATCGCCGCCAGGGCGCACCCGAGCAAGGCCAGGCACGCCAGGTAGAATGCGTCGCTGTAGGCCATCAGGTACGCTTCGCGGCGAATGGTTGCCGCCAACCCCTCCAGCGCCTGTTGCTGCTGCGGCAACCAGCTCTGCACCGTGTGGTTGATGCGTTCCTGCATGCCCGGCTCGAACACGCTGACCTGCTCGTGGATGCGTTCGCTGTGGAAACGCTCGCGGGTGGCCACCAGTTGGGTCAACCCGGCCGTCCCTACCGCGCCCCCCAGGTTGCGCAGCATCGAGAACACGGCCGACGCCGACCCGGCTTCACGCTTGTCCAGCCCGGCCACCGCCAGCACCGACAACGCTACCATGATGAACGGCTGGCCGATGCCACGTACCACAGTGGATGGGATGATCACGTTGTCGGCACTGTCGGCGCTCAGGCTTGCCCCCAGCCAGCAACCCACGGCCATGATCAGGAAACCGCTGGCGACCATGAACTTGGCGCTGGTCCAACCCATCAGCCGCGGCATCATGGGCGCCAGCAGCAACTGCACCACGCCATAGGCGATCAGTGCTACACCCACGTCGTGGGCGCTGAAGCCCTGCAGTTGCGACAGGTAGTTGGGCACCAGGAACACCAGGCCGAAGGTTGCCGCGCCGAAGATGAACATGGCCACACTGGCGACGCCGAAGTTGTAACGCCCCAGCAAGCGCAAATTGATGAAAGCGCGCTGGCCGCGCAGTTGGGTAACCACGAACACCACCAGGGCAATTCCGGCGATCGCGCTCATGCCAACGATGAACGATGAGCCGAACCAGTCCAGCCTGCCGCCTTCTTCCAGCACGATCTGCAAGCCACCCAGGCCGATCACCATGGCCGCGATGCCCAGCCAGTCGCCCTTGCGCAGCAGCGCGAGTTGCATCGGCCTGGCGTCGATCGACCAGGCGATGGCGAACAGCAGGGCGATACCCGGGAACAGTTGCAGGTAGAAGATCCAGCGCCATGAATAGGCGTCGGTCAGCCAGCCGCCAATCGACGGCCCGGCCGCCTGTGCCACGCTGTTGGCCAGGCTGAACAGCGCCATGCCCATGGCCATCTTGCTGGCTGGCAGCTCGGTGATGATCAACTGGAACGACAGCGGGATCAGCACCGCGCCGGCCGCGCCCTGTACTACGCGCAGGGTGATCATCGTTTCCAGGTTAGGGGCCCATGAGCAGGCCACCGAGGCCAGCAGGAAGATCAGCGAGCCGGTCCACATCACCCGGCGCAGCGAAAACACTTCGACCAGCCACGCGGTCAGCGGGATCATGACGATTTCCGCCACCAGGTAGGCGGTAGAGATCCATGAGCCTTCCTCGAAGCTGGCCCCCAGCGAGCCACGGATTTCCGGCAGCGCGGCGCTGGTGACATGCACGTTCATGCCGGCCATGAAGCAGCCGAACAGGCCGCCGAGCACGGCGACCCAGGCGCGCAACGTGACGGGTTGCTCAGTGGCCATCGGCAACCTCGGCGTGGCGGGTGTCGACGATGCTCACCACCGACATGCCCGGCAGCAGCTGCGGGCCTGCGGGCGCTGGGTCGAGCAGGATGCGCACCGGGAAGCGCTGGACGATCTTGGTGAAGTTGCCAGTGGCGTTGTCCGACGGCAGCAGGGCGAAGACATTGCCCGAGGCGGGGGAGAAACTGGCCACACGGCCGTGCAGTGGCTGGCCGGCAAAGCTGTCGACGCGGATTTCCACGGGTTGCCCGGGGCGCATGCGGGCCAGTTGGGTTTCCTTGTAGTTGGCGACCACGTAGGCCTGCTGTACCGGCACCACTGCCAGCAGCGGCTGGCCGGGCACCACGTACTGGCCAGCACGCACGCGGCGTTGGCCCACGATGCCAGCGAGCGGGGCGCGAATCACGGTGTCGTGCTGGTCCTGGCTGGCCAGTTGCCGGCGAGCCTGGGCGTGGGCCAAGGCGGCTGCGCGCTGTTGCAGCTCGGCGTCGGCCTGGGTAGAGCGGGCCCTGGCCATGGCCAGTTGAGCGCGTTGTTCGCGCAGCGCGGCCTGGGCCCCTTGCAGCGCCGCTTGTGCCTGGGCCGCCTGGGCGTTGGCACTTTCCAGCCGCTGCGCGGTGGCCGCTTGATCGCGTACCAGGCCGCGGTAGCGCTGCACGTCCAGGGCAGTGCGTTGGCGTTCGGCGGTGGCGCTGCGCACGGTCGCTTCAGCCTGCTGGATGGCGTGCTGGCGCTGGTTGATGCGCTCGGCCGCCAGCTGTTGGCCTGCCTGTGCGGCGGCCAGTGCTGCCTGGGCTTCGGCCACGCTGGCCTGGGCCTGCTCGACACGCGCGCGGTAGTCCTGGTCTTGAAGCCGTACCAGTACATCGCCGGCCTGGACTGGCTGGTCGTCCGCCACCTCCACCTTGGCAACATAGCCGGCAACGCGCGGGCTCAGTGCCACCCAATCGGCACGGACATAAGCATCGTCGGTGGTCTGCAGGTAGCGGCCGGTGGTGAGCCAGTAGCTGGCGAAGGCCAGCACCGTGACGGCCGCCAGGCTGCCGCCGGCGATCCAGGCCTGGCGGCGGCGGGGTCTGGTGCTGGCTTGCTGTGCTGCTTCGGCGGGAGCGTTCTGTTCTACGGCGGCATTCATGTTCGGTTTCCATTTCTGATGTTGGGGCTGCTGCGCAGCCCATCGCCGGCAAGCCCACAGGGATCGCCTTAGGGCTGACAGGTGTTTGCCACAAGGTATGGCAGCGCCTGTTAGAGCGAGCGCCGCCCGCGCGGCGCAATCGAGAGCTGCGCTCGATCCTAGTATGTTGTGACTGACCTGGCGGGAGAAGTTATTCTCGTCAGGCTGAAGAAGCCCTTCCGGGGAGGCCGA
>NZ_DKJF01000051.1:0-83574 GCF_002454615.1 Pseudomonas sp. UBA6699 | reverse complement strand
GGCGTCCGGTTTTAGGCATGGCTCAATGCTGCGTAGGCAAGGGACAAGCAGCTTACTTTATTTTGTCTACACCCTCTTAGAGCAATGTTGAACGTACATGTTGAGGAGTTTATTAATAGTGACTATCAGCGTGTTTGATTTTGCCAGTGCTAGTTTTTCCATTACTTTGTTTTTCAATGAAGCGAGGCGCGGTACCCCTCCTTGTACCAACCGAGTGTCCTTCATTGCCCTTTGGTGTTGCCGCTTGCCTGCAGGCGGCTTTTTTGTAAGCGTCCGCCCAACTCACCTTGCGTAAGTCAGGCCGGTTCCCATTGATGCGGCAGCAAAGCCTCAATCTCGCTAGCCCGCTGTGTTGGCAGTCGCGTCAACACGTCCTTGAGATAGGCATACGGATCATGTCCATTCATGCGCGCCGACTGAATCAGGCTCATGATCGCCGCCGCCCGCTTGCCACTGCGCAGTGATCCTGCGAACAACCAATTGGCACGCCCAAGTGCCCACGGTCGTATTTGGTTCTCGACGTGGTTGTTATCGATGGGCAAGGCGCCGTCGTCCAGGTAGCGCGTCAGCGCTACCCAGCGTTTCAAGCTGTAATCCAGAGCTTTGGCGATGGTCGAGCCTTCGGGTACCAGCTCGCGCTGGGTCAGCATCCAGTCATGCAGTTTTTCAGCGATGGGAACCGCATCTCGCTGACGTATTCGCCGACGGTCGTCTTCGCTCATGTCCTTGGCCTGCCGTTCGACCTCGTAGAGCGCACCGATTGTCAGAAGGGCCTGCTCGGCCAACTGGCTCTTGTTCGCCGCATGCAAGTCAAAGAACTTACGGCGCGCATGGGCCATGCAGCCAATCTCGACGATGCCCTGTTCGAAACTGGCCTTGTAGCCGGCAAAGTCATCGCACACCAACTTGCCGCGCCAGTCGCCCAGGAAGTTACGCGCATGCTCGCCGGCACGGCTCGGGCTGAAGTCGTAAACCACGGATTTAAGCTCTGCGTAAGCAGTGCTGCTATAGGCCCACACATAACTTCGATGGGTTTTCTTTTCACCCGGTGCCAACATCTGAACCGGTGTTTCATCGGCGTGGATGACTGGTTGAGCCAGCACCGCTTCACGCAGGGCATCGACAAGCGGTTGAAGCTGCGCGCCGGTTTGCCCGACCCACCGGGCCAGTGTCGAGCGTGGAATCGCCAGGCCGGCGCGGCCAAAGATCTTTTCCTGCCGGTACAACGGCAGGTGGTCAGCGAACTTGGCCACCATGACATGGGCCAGCAGACCTGCGGTGGGGATGCCTTTGTCGATGACTTGCGCCGGAACCGGTGCCTGTATCAGGGTTTCGCAACTTCGGCAGGCCCACTTTCCACGTACATGCTGCTCAACCGTGAACACGCCCGGCGTGTAATCGAGCTTTTCGCTGACATCTTCACCGATGCGCTGAAGCTCGCAGCCACACGCACATTGGGTGTTGTCGGGTTCATGATGAATCACGGTGCGCGGAAGCTGTGCAGGCAGTGGTGCGCGCTTGGGCTTCTGGCCTGGCTCTTTTGGGGCTGGGTCGGGATGAAGTGCGTTCAGCTCGGCTTCGATGGCCTCAAGGTCAGTGCTGAGCAAATCATCGAGCAAGCGGCCTTGCTCTGGACTGATCTGTTCGCTGCGTTTGGCGTACTTATGACGTTTGAGGACAGCGATCTCATGAGTGAGCTGCTCGATGACGATCTTGTCGTTCTGGATCTTGCGACTCATCGTCTCGACTTGAGACTGCAATGTCAGCGTCTGCTCGAGCAACGCGCGCAGCTCTGCAGGGGTCAGTTGGTCGAGGTCGGGTAAAGAAGTCATGCCGCCAATCATGCCAGAGCAACACACTGGCGGCGATTGGCGGTTATGCCAATAGTCAGTACTAAAGCCGTGTGATGGTGCTGTTGGCACCCATGCGTTGCCAAGGTAATCCGACGATGAGTGCCTGAACTTGCTCGCTGTCCAGTTCCATTTGAGCGCCGTGACGAGCGCCCGGCCAGTGGAATTTACCTTGGTTCAGTCGGCGTGCTGCCAACCACACGCCAATGCCGTCATGCACTAGCACCTTCATCCGGTTGGCGCGGCGGTTGGCAAAGAGATAAGCGCAGTGCGGCTTCGCCGCACCGAAGACCGCGACGACGCGGGCCAACGCCGTTTCGGTGCCGGCGCGCATGTCCATGGGCTCGGTGGCGAGCCAGATTGTATCGATGCGAATCATTTGACGAGACCGCGAATGAAGCGCGCACAGCCATCGGGATCGACAGCGGGCCAGATCACTGTGACTGTTTGTAGTTTGAACGGAATTTCGATGCGCGCCAGTGTGGGTTGTGCAGGCTCAGATTCGGGCTTCATCGTCAGCGGCACGAATGCCGGTAGCGCGTCAGGTTGACGGTCACGATAGAGCGGAATCCATTTGCGCACCAGGTTGGCGTTGATGCCATGGCGCAGCGCGATGCTGGCTATCGATACGTCAGGTTGAAGACATTCCTGGACGACTTGGGCTTTGAACGGTTTTGGATAAGAGGTGCGCTGGCGCATGGTGATCCTTGCGATAAGGGCGATGGTGTCCACGTATTTTTAGGTGGACACCATCGCCCTTAATGCTGAGATTCTGAAGGTGTGTTTGCTGGCCGCTTACACTTGGGCAGCTCTCCAGCATAGTTCAGCCGCCGAGAATGTCCTGTTCCTGGACCTTTAGGAGAAGGTTTTGTCGAGGATCAAGGCGTCCGCTTTCGCCGGGCCTGATAGCGTGCCAGGAGAGATTGAACAGAGAGACCATGAACCAAGATGCTCAGCGCAACGACTGACAGAACCAGGTTGCTACTCTGCGCTGCAGCATTTGGGGGAAGCCCGTGATTTATCGCGTAGAAGAGATAGTACAGGCTGCCGATTCCCTTGATACCGAACCAGCCCAGAAGTCCTCGCTGCGGAGCATCCAAACCTTGGCGCAAAGGGGTGAGAAAAACACTGAGTGGTCGGATGATACAGAACAGTGCGCCCGCTACGATGAGCCCCTGCCAATCCCAGTGCTCCAGCAGCACCACACCCAAGAGTGTGACCAGAAAGACTTCCATTGCTCGCTCAACCAGGCTGCCAAAC
This sequence comes from Pseudomonas sp. UBA6699, assembly GCF_002454615.1. NCBI lineage: Bacteria > Pseudomonadati > Pseudomonadota > Gammaproteobacteria > Pseudomonadales > Pseudomonadaceae > Pseudomonas > Pseudomonas sp. UBA6699. The sequence goes on along the minus strand of NZ_DKJF01000051.1, from coordinate 80,464 downwards.
GCCAACATATCACCCAGCATGATCCCTGCCGCGACGCGGGAGTCGTCGAGCTCTGCGACATCCCCCTTAACGGCCAGCTCTGGCGCCACATGCTGGTGACCCACCACCGGCTGCACCAGATGTTCTGCCGCAGGATCTGAAGGACTCGCAGCAGTAAGCACTTCGGCCTGCCGCAGCCCGAGTCCCGCGGCGAACACGGCCAGGAAGCCATAACCCTGTATCGCCTCGGTGATGACATAAGCAAGCGCCACGAGAGCGAGGGCAAGATAATCATTAGGCGAGACAGTGCTGTCGTCGTTGCGCAAGCGCAAGTAGAGGGTCAGCTTGCCTAGGCCTCTTCCCATCCAATACCCGCACAATGCGCCGGCGGAGGCTGCCCATAGCACATCCCCGAAGACCCAATGGATGAACCACGGCTCCCCGGGATCTCGCTGTAACAGCAGCCCCAGCGTTACGAAGGGAAAGGCCACACCGTCGTTCAACCCGGCCTCTCCCGACAAACCGAAGCGCACAGGGTCATCATCCTGGGCATCTACCACCTGCACGAGGGTTGCAAGCACCGGATCTGTGGGGGCGAGAATGGCGCCAATTAGCACCGAAACGCCCCAACTCATGTTGAGTGCATAATGAAGCAGGAGGCTTACACCTCCTATGCACAGCACGAGCACTGGGCCCGCAAGGTAGAACGCTGTCCGCCACCTGGGATTTCGAAGTGGCAAACGCAATTTGAGGCCGCTGAAGAAAAGAGAGAACAGCACGGCCACTTCGGTGAGGTGTTCCAGCCAACCACTCGATTTAGAGAGGTCCAACTGTAGCAACCCTAGAGCAGGTGAACCGAGCGTGGTGCCAAGGCCAAGACAAACCACCGAGGTGGTAACCGGTGCCCAGCGAAGATAGGACGATGACAGGGCTAGGACCAAGAGCACTGCGCCCAGCATGGCGAACCAAACGATGAAGGTCATTACCCAAACGCCTTGAAACTCAGATGGTGAGCGTTCGAGTGGGTACCGAAGCGGCTCGTTCAGCCTGTCTCCAGATGTCACTTGTCTAGCCGACCAAATGTAAAAAAAGATTTCAGGCTCTCACGACGGTCCTACGTTCTAGTACACCTAGGAGAAAGTCATGAAATTCGCGCAGTTCTGCCAATGGCTCGCCAACCGGTCGGGGAAGCCAAGTACATTTTTGATCGCCGTGGTGCTCATTGGGTTATGGGCTATCTCAGGGCCCTGGTTCCACTACAACGACACCTGGCAGCTCATCATCAACACCTCTACGACGATCGTCACTTTCCTGATGGTGTTTCTGATCCAGAACACGCAGAACAGGGATAACGACATCATCCACGTGAAGCTGGACGAGCTGATTCGAGCCACCAAGTCGGCTCAACGTTCTGTCTTGGATTTGGAAGATATGGACAGCAAAGAGCTTCGAGCGCTGCGCAGGGAATACCGCGCGATGGCTGAAAATTGCGGTCAAGCGGATTTGCAGGAGCCAAGCGCTCCTGAGGATGGAGAGCAGCGCGTAAATATCGATCAGCAACGCTAGCCTGGGGGGGTTGATTGATTAAGGAAACTCCGAACAAGTCAGCACAGGCCATCTGACCTGTGCTGAAATAGCCCTCTGTCCAACAGCCCTCTACAAGCCCTCCTTCCCATGAGTCAGATGAGCTTTTCCGATTTCGAGTACGCCGGTAAGCGCAAGCAAACCCGTCGCGAGCGTTTCCTGGCCGAGATGGAGCAGGTGGTGCCGTGGAGCGGTTTGGTGGCATTGATCGAGCCGCATTACCCAAAGGCCGGCGGTGGTCGCAAGCCGTACCCACTGGAAACCATGCTGCGTGTTCACCTGCTGCAAAACTGGTTTTCGCTGAGCGATCCGGCCATGGAAGAAGCACTGTACGAAATCACGTCGATGCGCCAGTTTGCTCGCCTGACGCTCAGCGCTCCGATCCCCGAAGACACGACGATCATGAATTTCCGGCACCTGCTGGAGAAGCATCAGCTGGCGGCGGGCATTCTGGAAACCATCAACAATTACCTGCGAGACAAGGGCCTGTCGTTGCGCCAGGGCACCATTGTCGACGCCACCATCATCCACGCGCCCAGTTCGACCAAGAACAAGGAAGGCAAGCGCGATCCTGAAATGCATCAAACGAAGAAGGGCAACCAGTACTATTTCGGCATGAAGGCGCACATCGGCGCGGATGCTGAATCGGGTCTGGTGCATCACGTTCATGGCACCGCCGCGAACGTGGCCGACGTAATGGAAGTTGCACAACTGCTGCATGGCGCAGAGAACGTCGTGTGTGCCGACGCGGGCTACACCGGCGTAGAGAAGCGGCCTGAGCACGACGGGCGGCCAGTGATCTGGCAGATAGCTGCGCGACGCAGCACCTACAAGCACTTGAGCAAACGCAGCGTGCTCTACAAAGCCAAGCGCAAGATCGAAAAGGCCAAGGCGCAAGTGCGTGCAAAGGTGGAGCACCCGTTCCGGGTGATCAAACGCCAGTTCGGCTATGTAAAGACGCGTTTTCGCGGCTTGGCCAAGAACACAGCGCAACTGACCACGCTGTTTGCGCTGTCGAATCTGTGGATGGTGCGCCGGCAATTATTGCCTGCTGCGGGAGAGGTGCGCCCGTGAGGGCAGAAAACCAAGGCTGTGCCTTGGTTATCCAATAATCAGCGGGTGAAAATCGGGCTTTTCGGCATGCCCAAGCCGTCCATTTCCGGCTGATGGGCAACTTGTTCGGAGTTTCCTTAACCCCGCGCGAGTCGCACTCAGCATTGCGTTCTGCGCATAGATGACTCTAGCGCGAGGGCGCCATTATGGCGCCCCAACGCAGGCTACTTGATTACGATCGGATTGACCGGTGCGCCAGTCCCCCCTACTACCTTCAGCGGCGCAGCGGTGTACAAGAAAGTCCATTGCCCATCTTCGGCACAGTCGGCGGCAAGCGGATCCAACTGCGCAATCTCTGTCAGGGTAATACCAAGATTACGCATCAATGCGTTATGCAGTGGCAACGCGACGCCGGAAACCGGGTCGACGGTTACTTCGTTGGCAATGGTGTCAGTCACGATGTTGGGAATTTCCATGTCCTGGAACCATTGCACAAGCTCCGGGCTATAGGTCAGTCCCGGTTCGATGAAGTCTTTGTAGAACTCTTCGCTGTCGCGATAGTAGAACGAACCGATCCATCCTGTACGAATGAGCAGAATGTCGCGTTTCTGGATCTTGACGCCTTGAGCGGCAGCGGCGTTCATCAAATCCTCGTGATTGAAGGTTTCCCCTGGTGCCAACACCTGCTTGTCGCGAAAGCGCGCCATGTCGATGAGAATCCCACGCCCCACGACGCCCTTTTCCCCAATCGGTGCGACGCTGGCCTTCGCCAGCCCGCCGATGGTGGTGTCTGCATCGTAGCCGTTCCAGATCTGATCGTCGTACCACACGTGGCCAAGGGCGTCATATTGCGTTGAGCCCTGCAGATGGAAAAACATCACATCGTCAGCATACTCGTAGCAACCTGGGAAATGCGGTCCTTTTCCACAGTTGTAGTGCCCGCGATCCATGATGTTCATACGCCGCGCCGGAGTACGTCCTGGCCAAACCGGATCGCCCTTCTCATCGCCAATACGAACCTGCAGGGTAAAGGTCTTCCCCTGCCGGACTTGGCTGACACCCTCCAAGGCTTCCTTGGCAGTGAGGTAGTTCAGACAGCCGACTTCATCGTCAGCGCCCCACTTACCCCAATTGCGCGGAGCGTCTTTAAGCAGTTCACGTACGTGAGGTACTTTTTTATCGGACATGATTGTTCTCGTTTGTTGTTGTGACCATCAATCAGAATAGGGAGCGTCTCAACTCATGTTGCACGCGCTGCGGCTGACCAGCGACCGGTCATAACGCTTGAACCAACCCGCCGTTTCCCGGGTGAACAGTGCCGTCAACAGTGCCGCCACGAACATCAGCGCTGAGATGAACACCAGGGCAAGGTGATAACCTGCGGACTGCTCGAAACCGCCTCCGGCCCCAATGAACAAACCAATCAGCAGCGGGCCGAAACCACCCGCGTAAATGCCTGCGTTAACCACCGAGCCTGCCAAGCCAGTCGTGCCGGGTTTGGCTGAGTCGAATGCGATCGCATACAGCAAGGTGTAGGGCGCATTCATGGCGAAACCGGCAAACAACTGCACGCCGATCAGCCACCCGAGGCTGACCGAGGTATAGCGGAACAGATACATGCCCACGCCCAGCCAGAGAAAGACGATCACCAGGCTCAACTTTCGACCGATTCGATCCGATAGCCATCCCCACAGGATCTGGCCGATCCCACCCGTGATAGTGAAGAGCACAGAGTACGCTGCGGCTTGGGCAAAGTTGTAATGCGCAACGAACGCGAGGTATTGCGGCAACCAGAAGCTGATGCCGAAGTAGCCGACTATTGCGAACATCGAGATCAGGGCAATGACGCTGATATTGGGGTTTCGCAGGACGTCCTTAAGCACACCTTTTTGCGGGATTGCAGGTGTATCGCTCAGACTCGGTGCGGTTTCACCAACGGCGGCGACATGCGCCGTAAATTTTCGATAGCGCGCTGCCGTGCTGAACTTCCAGTACAAGGTGAATACGATGATCATGGGAATCGGGAACAGCAAGAACGCATAGCGCCAGTTTTCGGGGCCGTAGGCGTTCAATAGCGCACTGATCGCCACACCACCAATCAACGTGCCCCACGGGTAACCCGTGTGGTGAAGACCGAGCGCGAAGCCGCGACGCTCCTTGGACCACCACTCGGCCAGGGAGGTGACCTCCACGGCCTCGCCCACCCCGCCAAAAGCATGGGAAAGGATCTGCAAGCACACCAGCACGCCCAATGAAGCGGTGAGGAAGTTGAAGCCCGTCAGGAACGTGAACAGCGTATAGGCGAATACGATAGGCAAATGCCGATATTTGCGCCGCCAGCCATGACCACCTTTATCCACCCATACCATCAGTGGCACAGCGAGCAACGATGTCGAGATGGTGATGACCGCCGCCAGTAACCCGGCCATTTCAGCGCTGGTTTTGAACTCGCTGGTGATTGAAGGCAACACCATGAAAAACAGGTGCCGTGAATTGGCGTCCAGCGCATACACCAGCCAGAGCAGCAGCATCGCGCCCCAGGAGACAGCGCCGGCGCCCTGTATTTTTTTTGTAGAAAGGCCAACAGCGGATTGAGGGTCGCTGCGAAGTTCCATTAGAAAGCTCCGATATTTGATTATTGTTATTTATTGGCTTCCTGGCCCGCTCATGCACGAGGGTGCATGAACCTCTCACTCAGCACGCCTGGTGCGTGGAAACGAGTGTGTTCAAGCTTATGCCGACAGGCATGCACAGAGCATCGCTGCCCAGAGCAAACCCGCTTTGCCTGTGCGGCACGGCAACTTGGCAGGCTCCTTGCGTTACGCCTGCCATTTGGCACGGGAACTAGGGCAGATAGTCCTCAAGGATCAGATCCGCCGCCCGCTCCGCCACAGCCATTACCGCGCCCTGGATATTCCCTGAAACCATGGAAGGCATCACCGAGGCGTCGACCACTCGCAGCCCCTGCAAGCCATGCACCCTAAGTCGCGAGTCGACGACTGCGCTTGCGTCTTCGCCCATCCGACAGGTGCCCAGAGGGTGGTAGATGGTCTGCCCTGTCTTGCGGGCAAACTCCAGCCATTGTTCATCTGACTGCGCCTGCAGCCCAGGGCTGGTTTCCTCCTCGACGAAGCGGGCCATGGCTGGCTGCATGACGATCCGACGCGCGATCTTCATGCCCTCGACAATACAGCGCTGGTCTTCGTCTGCAGCCAGCATGTTGGGACGAATGGCCGGCATCGCGTTTCGGTCACTGCTTTCAATATGCACCGAACCAATCGACTTGGGCCGCAGTTGGCTGACCCCGATGGTCATGCCAGGATGCTTGTCCAATATCCGATTCGCAGCATTGGCATAGCTGGCGTGCACGAAGAAATACTGGATATCCGGCGTAGGCAAGCCTGGGTCGGTCTTGATGAACCCATGCACCAGGCCGGTTCCCAGCGTCAGGATGCCGGTTCGCCGGGTAAAGTATTCGGTCACTGCCAGCCCCAGCCGCCAGCCACGTGCCAGCTCATTCAAGGTCACGACGTTCTTCATGCGCCAGTTCATGCGGGTAGCAAAGTGGTCGATGTAGTTCTCCCCGACCCCGCGTAGCTCGTGCTTGAGTGGTACACCAGCGGCGAGCAGCACCTGCGGCTGGCCAATGCCGGACAATTCCAGCAACTGCGGAGACTGGATGGCACCGGCGCAAAGAATGACTTCAGCATTGGCTTTGATGCTGACTTGCTCACCATTGTGTACATAGGTTACGCCCGTGCAGCGTTTCCCCTGCACGTCGACCCGCAGTACATGCGCATGGAGGACGATGTGCAGATTTGCCCGTGACCTGGCCGGTTTGAGGTAGCCGTCGACTACACTCCAGCGCCGCCCATCTTTTTGCGCCACTTGGTAGTAGCCAAAACCGGTCTGATCCCGGCCGTTGTAGTCAGCATTGTGAGGATGACCATCCTGCGCAGCTGCTTCCAGGAAAGCGGTGGACAGCGTGAAACGCTCGCTGACCTGGTGGATGTGCATGGGGCCCTGGTGCCCACGCGTCTCATCCCCCGATGCATAATTCTCGATCTTTCTGAAGTAAGGTTTGAGTGTTTCGAAGTTCCAACCCTTGGCGCCTGATTCTGCCCATGCGTCATAGTCGCCTGGTTGGCCGCGCACGTAGATCATGCCATTGATCAACGTCGAACCACCCAGGCCTCGCCCGCGGGGCACAGCGATTTCACGATTGTAGGTGCCGGCTTCAGGTTTGGTCTTGAAGTCCCAGTTGAAACGTTTGTCCACCATCAGTTTGCTGAACCCAGCCGGAATCGGGATCCAACGGCCATTGGGCTCCCCGCCTGCTTCCAGCACCAGCACACTGTGTTTGCCTGATGCAGTCAGGCGGTTGGCCAGGATGCAACCGGCGGTGCCGCCACCGACGATGACATAGTCGTAGTTATTCATGGGTTGCTCCCATCGCCGCGGCCATGAGCGCGATCTGGGACTGCAGCATTGGCCGCCCCGGATGGACCCGACAGCCGCGCTCGGCAGCCGCAACCAGCAAGGGGGTATGTTCAGGCTGCATGATGATTTCCGCCACGGTTTGCTCCGGGGTCAGGCGCTGAACCTCGCACGGATAATCATCGCTATCGCGCAGTCCCATCGAGGTAGCGTTCACCACCAGGTCGTGCCCAGAAGGGTCCCTGCCCCCCAGCTTGAAAGATACATCTGGGAAAAATCCCGCGAGGCGGGTCACCAGTTGCTGTGCTTTGGCCTCGGTGCGGTTGGCAATTGTCAGCAGTGCCACGCCGGCCTCAGCCAGGGCAAAGGCGATCGCTTGCGCGGCGCCACCGGCCCCAGCGAGATAAACCGTCTTGCCGGCAGGCTCGATCGCCGCGTTGCGCAGGCCGGCGACAAACCCGACTCCGTCGAGGATGTCACCATGCAGCCGCCCTTCGGCATCCCGACGTACGACATTTACCGCGCCCACTTGGCGAGCCGCCGGTGACAAGCTGTCGCACAACGGCACGATGGCGCTCTTGTGTGGGACCGTGACCACAAACCCGTCCAGATTCTGCAGGGCCCGCAGGCCATCGACCGCGGTAGCAAGCTGAGTCTCGTCGACATGAATGGGCACCATCACCCTGTCATGCCCCCAGGACCGCATGAGTGCGTTCATGTCTTCTGGTGTTTTCACATGCACAATGGGGTCGGCGACGATGGCAAAGAGCCGTGTATTTCCGGTGATTTTTTGAGTATTCGATGGTTCGCGCATGGAGCTCAGGCCTGTGTATAGGTGGTCTTGATGGCGGTATAGAACTCACGGGCGAACGGGCCTTGCTCCCGTGCACCATAGCTGGAGCCTTTGCGCCCGCCGAAAGGAGCGTTGTAATCGACCCCCGCCGTTGGCACATTGACCATCACCATGCCGGCCGTGGAGCGTGCCTTGAAGTCGCTGGCGTGCTTGAGCGAAGTGGTGCAAATGCCGGACGACAAGCCGAACTCGGTATCGTTGGCCAGGCGCAGGGCATCATCGTAATCCCGGGCGCGAACCACACTGGCGACTGGCCCGAACACTTCCTCGCGGTTGATCCGCATATGATTTTCGGTGTCGACGATCAGTGCCGGGTTCAGGTAGTAGCCCTGAGTTGCTCGCACTACACGTTCGCCACCGAAAACCAGACGCCCGCCCTCGCGGGTGGCAATATCGATGTAATCGCAGTCCTGCTGCAGTTGGCTTTCGCAGACGACGGGACCAATGTCCGTACCTGCTTTGGTGGCGTTGTCGATATTCAGCATCGCCAGCCGCTCGACGACAGCAGCTACGAAACGATCATGAATGGCGTCTTCGACGATGAAGCGACTTGAGGCAGTACAACGCTGGCCTGTCGAGAAAAACGCGCCTTGCACCGCCACTTCGACAGCCTGCTCGAGGCTGGCATCGTTGAGCACTACCAGTGGATTCTTACCGCCCATCTCAAGCTGAACCTTGGCACCCCGCGCCATACATTCGAGGCCGATGGAACGCCCAGTCTGGGTTGACCCGGTGAACGACAACGCCCTGACCTTGGGATGCTTGGCGAACACATTGCCAACCTGGGAGCCTGGGCCCATGACCAGGTTGAAAACACCTGCCGGGAGCTGACCTGCGCGGCTTATGATCTCCGCAAGGGCCCAGGCGCTAGCGGGTACCAGGTCTGCCGGTTTGAACACCACCGCATTGCCATATGCCAATGCCGGCGCAATTTTCCAGGCGGGGATGGCAATGGGGAAATTCCAAGGAGTGATGATGCCCACTACGCCTTCAGGCTCGCGCCGTACTTCGGCTTCGACATCCGGACGAATATTTGCGAGGCGTTCGCCCGACAGACGCAGAGCTTCGCCCGCGAAAAACTTGAACACCCTGCCGGCGCGGACCACCTCGCCGACGCCCTCTACTAGCGTCTTGCCCTCCTCCCGTGAAAGCAGCAAGCCGAGTTCTTCTTTGCGTGCGAGTATCTCGGAGCCGATCCGGTCTAAGGCATCGCCACGCTGTTCAGCGCTCATCCGGGCCCAGGTGGGTTGCGCATCATGCGCAGCCTCTACGGCCAGCTCAGCCTGGCGGGTATCGGCCCTAGCGTATTCGCCGACGATATCGGTGATATCCGATGGGTTGATATTGCGATTGATACTCGCACCCTCGACCCACTGGCCAGCAATGTAGTTCTTGTTCATAGCCTATTCCGATTGACAGAGTGTCTGGACAGTCGCGTCCGGCAGCTACGAAATGCTATCCGGGGCACTGACGACACCTTAATCGAACAGGTCGCAGGCGAGTTGTGACTCCACGGCAAAGGGGGTTTTCCCTGAGTTCACAGGACCGCAAGTATGACAGGCAGGGTTCTCCCCCTTTTTTGTTAACGCTTCGCCTTTGCTGGAGGCTGGATCGTCCAGGGATTCAGCGCGATATGCTGCTCCATCGCCTTGATAAAGGCCCTGATACGGGGACTGACATTCTTGCGGTTTGGGTAGATCAGATAAATCGGCTGCGCGATGCGGCTTTGATAAGACTCCAGCACCGGCAGCAATCGCCCGGCTCTCAGGTCCTTACCGATATGGAAATCGGCGAGTCGAACAATGCCGCCACCATTCAACGCGAGCGAGCGCAGCAAGTCCCCTTGTGTGAATGTCGAACGGGGCTTGATGGGAACGATCGTTGTCTCGCCAGCGTGCTCGTAGCTCCAGATGTTCCAGGGGCTGTTGAACGCGAAGTGGAAGCAATCGTGTTCGAGCAGGTCGGCAGGCGTTTGCGGCCGACTACGCTTCTCCAGGTAGGAAGGAGCAGCGCAGGTAATCCATTGGGCCTCACCAATACGTCTGGCAACGCGCGATGAATCAGGCAATACACCACTGTGAATGGCAACATCCAGGCCGTGATCGAACTGATCAACATACTGCGCGCCCACCTCGATGGTCACCGAGAGATCCGGATGATCAGCCAGGAAGTCTGGCAGCCAAGGTATGATCTGATGCTTGGCGAACGTCGCCATCGTATGGATGCGCAAACTTCCGCTTAGCCGGCCAGGAAAAAGCTCGGCGAGGGAGTCGGCTTCCGCCATGGCGTCCATGACCGCACGGGCACTGGTCAGGTAGACCGCCCCCTCCTCGGTTAGCGTCAAGGCTCGGCTCCCGCGCTGAAACAGGCGTACTGAAAGGCGATCTTCCAAGCGAGTGACAAGTTTGCTGATCGCTGATGGCGACAGGTCATTGGCCCGAGCAGCGGCCGAGAAGCTCCGATGCTCATAGGCCCACAAAAAAGCAAGCATCTGCGCGTAGTTTTCTTTGTCCAAGGTGAGTGCCTCAGTTCAAGCGCTATTTACGGTTTGGCAGATCAACACTTGGACTCGCGCTGCTTTCGCGCGTGACCAGTGAAATGTCCAGTTCGACAACCCGCTCAATCTGGATACCTTCGACCTGCGCAATCATCATGTCGGCGCTGAGTTGCCCGATTTCGAAAATCGGGATCCTGATCGAGGTCAATGAGGGCGATGCAATCGCGCTGAAACTGATGTCGTCGAAGCCGGTGATGGTCATCTGCGTCGGCACGCAGACTCCCCGACGTTTAGCTTGCTCGCAGGCCCCCAGCGCCAGCAGGTCTGTGGTGCAAACCAGCGCAGTCGGTCGCGGTTGCATGGCAAACACCTGCTCGAAACCGGCGCGTCCGCCGTCAAGGCTGAATGGCTGTTCGATGATCCGGTTTTCAGGAATATCGAGCCCCATCTGCGCAAAGCGTTTACGCACCCCTTCGATTCGATACCTGGCACGCTCGTTGTACTGGCGCTGTCCGGTGAGAATTGCAACGTCCCGGTGGCCTAGCGCAAGCACATGGTCCGCGATCAACTCGCCTCCCCGCACATTGCTGAAGCCCACCGCGCAGTGTTCACGGCAATCATCCACCGACCACATCAGGACGTAGGGGCGCTGTGATCGCTGCAACAGTTCGAACACCGCAGGATCATGGTCTGTGCCCACCAGGAAAATCCCTTCCACACCTCTTTCGATAAAGTTACGCACACTGGAAAGCTCTCGCTCACGATCGTACTCGTGCGAGGCAATGATCAGTTGGTAGCCACTTGTATTGAGCCGCTGCTGCAGCGCCTGGATCGAGTCAGCGTAGATCGGGTTGTTCAATGTGGGGAAGATCGCAGCGACACTGAAGGTACGCCGTAATGCGAGGGCTCGCGCAGCGCCGTCCATCACATACTGCAGCTGCCGTACAGCCGCATCGACCTTGGCAAGCGTGCTTGGTTTGACCTGGTCCGGGTTGGACAAGGCACGAGAAGCACTGCCCAGTGAAACGCCGGCCAGACGTGCCACGTCGCGCAGTTTTGGTTTGTCGTTTTTTGTCATGGTGGTGGTAACTCCTGCTTGACAGCAGTGTATCACCAGACTTAAAAATGAACCGGTTCATTTATGAACAAAGTCGTCCTGAATCAACAATAAGACCACAGCCACGCAGCCCACGCCTTGCCAGGCGTTTTTTTTGACCCTGTAATTGAACCGGTTCAAATCCATGCGGCATGGCTGATACACCAGGAGGCAACACAATGAAAATCATGCCCTGGGCCATCAATGGCCTTGCTGCCCTTACCCTGTCAGTCTCGCTCACCGCACATGCCGATGTGCCAATAGGTGCCCTCTACCCACTCAGCGGAGCCCTCGCACTGCTGGGCGATGAGAGTTTTCGCGGGGTCGAATTGGCCGTGGAGCAGCGCAATGCCGCTGGCGGCCTCAACGGTGAGCGAATCAAGCTGATCAAGGCCGATGCAGTGGATGCCGCGCAAGCGGTCAGCGCCGCTCGCCGGCTTACCTCCAGCGACAACGTCGCTGCGGTGTTCGGCAGTTACTCCTCGGCATTGTCTTTCGCCGCCACGCAAGTGACCGAGCTGGCCGGCATTCCTTATTTCGAGCTCGGAGCCGTGGCCGACAACATCACCGATCGTGGGCTTCAAAACGTTTATCGCAGCAACCCCACCGCTCGTAATTTCGCCGAAGGCACCATCACCGCCATCACCCAACTGGTCGCTCCTCAACTGAAGGTTGATGCCAAGAGCCTGAAGATTGCGATCATTCATGAAGACGCGCTGTACGGCACGACCATCGCCAACTTCCAGAAAGAGTTGGCGGCCAAGGAAGGCTTGCAAGTGGTGGAGGTGCTGCCCTACTCCGCCAAAGCCGTCGACCTTTCGTCACTTATCCTGCGCCTCAAAGGCGCTGGCGCCGATGTTGTGTTGCAAACCTCCTACCAGAACGACACCACCCTGTTCTTCCGACAGATCCGTGAAGCCGGCTTTGCGCCTAAGGCCATCATCGGTGCCGGTGGAGGCTATTCCATGCAGGACACCGTCAAGGTGGTCGGCGCGCAGAACATCGAAGGCGTACTGGACGTCGATTTCCCGCAGTTCCAGACCAACGAGGCCGGTGCACCGGGCATCGCTGCCTTCGCCGAAGCCTATCGCGCACGCTACGGCAGCGAGCCGCGCTCAGGCCACAGCCTGATCAACTATGTCGGCGCCAAGGTATTCCTCGATGCCATGGCCAGCGCCAAATCGCTCGATGCCGAAGACATCCGCGAAGCGGTAAAGACGATCGACATTCCGATCGGTCAGACCGCCGCGAACATCGGTGCGAAGTTCGCTGCCAATGGCCAGAACGAGCGCGCACAAACCACCATCATGCAGTGGCAGCAGGGCGTGCTTAAAACCGTCTATCCCCAAGCCGCCGCCGTTGCCCAGGCCACTCTGGCCAGCCAGCCCTGACCCACACGCTGTACGCAGGCCCGCGTCGTGCTTGTGGCGCGCCGCCTGCGCATGAGGACCTTTCATGGATATCTTCCTGCAACTTCTGCTGAACGGTGTGTTGCTGGGTGGCACGCTCGCCATCATCAGCATCGGTCTGACGCTGATTTTTGGCATCGTCCGGGTGGTCAACTTCGCCCATGGCGAGTTCCTGATGATCGGCATGTACGCGGTGTACCTGATGAACGTGCATTTCGGCCTGCACCCCTACGCCACGGTCATTCCTGCAGTGGCGCTGCTGTTTGTGCTGGGCGCGGGCATGCAGCGCTTCATCATCCAACCCCTATTGGCCGCCGAAGGGCACATTCAGATCTTCGCCACGGTTGGGGTGTCGATCGCCCTGATGAACGCTGCGCTGATGGTATTCGGTGCCGATGTGCTCACCGTGAGCAATCCGAGCGGTGTGGGGGCCGGCAGTTTGGCCGTCGGCCCGCTGCGGGCTAACACCGGCCAGTTACTGACGTTCATGGTTTCGCTGGCACTGGTCGGCGGCCTGCACTGGTTCCTGCACAACACCTTCCTGGGGCGCGCCGTGCGCGCCACGGCACAGCACCGCAATGCCGCGTTGCTCATGGGGGTGAACGTAAACCGCATCTACATCTTCGCCTTTGGCCTGGGCTGCGCCTGCCTGGGGCTGGCGGCGGCGATGATCGCGCCGCAGTACCCGGTGTTTCCGACCTTCGGCACCTTCTTCGTCCTCACCGCGTTCGTCATCGTGGTGCTAGGTGGACTTGGCAGCCTCTCCGGTGCCTTGGTTGGTTCGTTGCTGATCGGCGTCGTCGACAGCCTGGCTGGCTATTACATCGCCCCTGACCTCAAGGAAGTCGTGTACTTCCTGATTTTCCTGGCGATTCTCATTTTCCGCCCCACCGGTCTGTTCGGTGCCGGGCGTGGCTCAGAATAGGAGCTAACCGATGAACTTTCTTCATCCGCGCATCTACCTCAGCTTTGCAGCGCTGTCGCTGTTGCTGATCATCCCGTTCTCGGCGGGCTCGAACTTTGTCTTCCACCTGTTCATCCTGATCTGCAGCTATGCAGCACTGGCCAGTGCCTGGAACATCGTCGGCGGCTTCGCAGGCCAGCTGTCCCTGGGCCATGCGGTGTTCTATGGCACCGGCGCCTACGTCAGCACCCTCCTGCTGCTGCACCTCGGCATGAGCCCGTGGCTCGGCATGCTTGTGGGCGCGGTCGTGTCCACCGTGCTGGCCGTAGTTATCAGCTGGCCCTGCTTCCGACTGCGTGGGCCTTTCTTCGCCTTAGCGACCATTGCTGTACTGGAGGTAGTGCGCCTGCTGGTCATCAATCAGCATGACCTCACCGGCGGCGCTGCGGGCCTGGCCGTGCCTCTGAAGCTGGGGGCGGAGTGGATGCTGTTCCGCGCACGTTGGCCTTACCTGTTGATCGCATTCGGTTTCCTTGCAATCACCTTGCTGGTTTCGTGGAAAATCAAGCATTCGCGCCTGGGCTATTACCTGATCGCTGTACGCGAGCGCGAGGACGCAGCCCAGGCCGTGGGCGTCAACGCAGTCAAGGTCAAACTGATCGCCGTGGCGTTGTCCGCGGCGCTGACCAGCCTGATCGGAAGCTTCCACGCCATGTACCTGACCTTCATCGAGCCTGGTGCCATGTTCTCGCTGGAGCTGTCCATCCAGATCGCCATGTTCGCCCTGATTGGAGGCCTTGGGACCTTGTCGGGGCCTCTGATCGGTACCCTGATCGTGTTGCCGCTGGCAGAGCTTGCACGTGGCTGGCTAGGCGACGCCGGCAGCGGCGTACACGGGCTTGTCTATGGACTGGTGCTGGTAGCCTTTGTCCTGACAATTCCACAAGGCCTGGTAGGGCGCTTCGGGCAGAGGGTCAGTGCGTGGGTGGACCGGCTACCTGGCGGCAAGCCCAACACCGTGCCGCCAGCCGCAGCAAGCCCGGTATCCCAGCCGTCGAAGCATACGGGCCAACCGATTCTGGTCGCGGAAAACCTGCACAAGTTTTTCGGCGGGTTGCACGCGACCAACGACGTGTCGCTGACCCTCAACGAGGGTGAGATCGTGGGTGTGATCGGCCCCAACGGTGCCGGCAAGACCACCGTGTTCAACCAACTCTCGGGATTTATCCAGCCCTCCTCGGGCCAGGTGAAGGTACGCACGGCAGCCGGTCAGTGGGTAACGCCGTCCAGCCCTGCGCAGTTCGCCGTGGCCGGCATTGGCCGTACGTTCCAGATCGTGCAGCCGTTCGCTGACCTGAGCGTGTGCGAGAACATCATGCTCGGCGCATTCATGCACACCCGCGACCCCGTCGAAGCCCGGCAGATCGCCACCAAGGTTGCCGCCCTCACCGACCTTGGCCCACTGCTCGACACCCGCGCACGCAACCTCACGGTCGGTGGCATGAAACGCCTGGAAATGGCCCGTGCGTTGGCCACGCGCCCGCGCGTCCTACTGCTGGATGAAGTCATGGCGGGCCTGAACCCCACCGATGTCGGCAAGGCCATCGAGATCATCCGCCGTGTGCGTGACACGGGGGTCAGTGTGCTGATGATCGAGCACATCATGCAGGCAACCATGACCTTGTCCGACCGCATCGTGGTGATCAGTACCGGCGCGGTACTGATGGATGGCGAACCACAAGCTGTGGTGACCAATCCGCAAGTCATCGAAGCTTATCTGGGCAAGGAGTACGACCATGCTGCGGCTTGAAAACATCCATGCTGGCTATGGCAATACGGAGGTCCTGCGAGGCGTCTCTCTCGAGGTCAAGGCGGGTGAAGTGGTGACCTTGGTAGGCGCGAATGGAGCCGGCAAGACCACAACACTTCGCAGCCTCTGCGGCCTGATCCGCCCCTCTCTCGGCACGGTCGAATTCGAAGGCCGCCGCCTCGACGGGTGTGCCCCTGACGAGATTGTCGCTGCCGGCGTCACGCTGATTCCCGAAGGGCGCCAGTTGTTCCCGTTCATCAGCGTACGCGACAACCTGCTGATGGGAGCCTATAAAAAGGCCGCTCGGCCTGCGGTCAAGCAACGCCTGGAACAAGTGCTGGAGCTGTTCCCGCGGGTACGTGAGCGATTGGAGCAACATGCCGGTTCACTATCGGGTGGTGAGCAACAGATGGTCGCCATCGCACGCGGGCTGATGTCTGATCCCAAATTGCTGATTTTCGACGAGCCGTCTCTGGGATTGTCGCCGCTGCTGGTTTCCCAAGTGTTCGGCATCATCGACAAGATCCTCGCGCTGGGTACCACGGTACTGATCGTCGAGCAGAACATCGTCCATACCCTGCGTGTCGCTCATCGCGGCTACGTGCTGGAGAACGGCAGCATCACCCTGACAGGCACAGGGCAAGAACTGCTGGAGAATCCCCATGTCAAGCGGGCGTACCTGGGGCTATGAAGGAGCGGCAGACTATGGAGCAGAAGATGCTGTTGATTGAACACCGCCCAGGAGGCAGTGCTGCTTGCCTGCATCTGACCGAGGCTGACATCCCGACCCCGGCCGCTGACGAAGTGCTGATCCGGGTTGCGTATGCCGGCGTGAATCGCCCGGACATTTTGCAACGCTCCGGCAGCTATCCGCCCCCTGTTGATGCTTCACCTTACCTGGGCCTGGAAGTCTCCGGTGAAGTCGTGGCTGTCGGCGCTGGCGTACAGAACGTGCAGGTTGGCACGCACGTCTGTGCACTCACGCCGGGGGGCGGTTATGCCGAGTACTGTTGTGCACCGGCCGCGCATTGCCTGCGGGTTCCCGTTGGTTACAGGCCTGTCGTAGCGCAGGCGCCAGCAGGGTCATCAACTACCACGAAGAAGACTTCGTCGAGGTGATCGACGCCGAAACCGCAGGCAAGGGGGTCAACCTGATCCTCGATATGGTCGGGGGTAGCTACCTGCAACGAAATATCGATGCGCTGGCCGTGGAAGGCCGGCTTGTGCAAATCGCCTTCCTCGAAGGCAGCCAGGTGGACCTGAACGTCATGCCGATCATGCTCAAGCGCCTGACGTTTACCGGCTCGACACTTCGCGCCCGACCCAAAGCAGAGAAGGAGGCGATCGCCGACGCTTTGCAGGTCCACGTCTGGCCTCTGCTCGATTCCGGTCTCTGCCTGCCGGTTATTCACTCTACTTTCCCTCTGTATCAGGCCGCACAAGCTCATGCGCTGATGGAGACCAGTCGTCACATCGGCAAGATAATGTTGGAGATAAACCCATGATTGCAGGACGTCACAGCGGTAGAAATGTTCTGGTTTCAGGCGCGGCAAGCGGTATCGGCGCGGCTATCGCACAACGCTATTGCGAAGAAGGTGCCCGCGTTGCGCTACTCGACCTCAACCCGCAAGCCGTGCAAGCACAAGGTGAAGCACTGCGCGCCCAGGGCTTCCACGTTGCCTGGCAAGCTGCAGATGTTGGCGACTTTGAACAATGCCAGCATGCCTGTGCGCTGCTGGCTGAGGAAATCGGTCGCGTGGATACGCTCATCAACAATGCGGGAATTTCCCCAAAGCATGAGGGCAAGCCTGCCCCGATCTGGCAGATGAGCCCAACGGAATGGCAGCAGGTGGTTGCGGTAAATCTGAACGGCGCGTTCAACCTGTCACGTTTGCTTTCGCCCTCGATGGTCGAGCAACGCTTCGGCCGCATCATCAACATGTCCTCGGTGGCAGGCAGTGCGTACCT
The DNA here is from genome assembly GCF_002454615.1 of Pseudomonas sp. UBA6699. NCBI lineage: Bacteria > Pseudomonadati > Pseudomonadota > Gammaproteobacteria > Pseudomonadales > Pseudomonadaceae > Pseudomonas > Pseudomonas sp. UBA6699. Next base: position 62,874 of record NZ_DKJF01000051.1, on the reverse strand, counting down.
ACCTTTGGTCGCAGCACACTACAGCGCTACCAAGGCGGCCATCATTGGCTTTACCCGACACCTGGCCGGAGAACTCGGTGCCTATGGCATCACGGCCAATGCTCTGGCACCTGGGCGCATCGAAACCCCTCTGTTGAAGACGGTTGCCTCCGCAGCCAATGAAGCAGTGATCGCCGATACGCCGTTGCTCAGGCTGGGGCAGCCGTGTGAGGTCGCCGACGCGGCGTGCTATCTGAGTGCGCCAGATAGCGCATTTATCACTGGCCAGGTGCTGGATGTGGCAGGTGGCTGGCTTATGCGTTAATTACTTTCCAACGCGTTATCAAATAACGCGGGCTGCCGGCTTCGGTGGCTCGCGGACCTTGTCGGCATCGGCTCAAAACGCCCGCAATAAAATCGAGGCCACAACTTACACCGGCAGTTCGGTAGTGAGCTTGATCTTTTCCATTGGAACCTCGGTTTTGACATTTTGCACCACGTCCAGGCTTGTCAAATGAGCGATCTGGAAGCGTCGATAAGCCTCCAGGTCTGCTGCCACTACTCTAAGCATGAGATCACAATCGCCTGCCATCACGTGGCACTCCACCACTTGCGGTAACTGGCGGACGGCGTTGATGAACTCATCGGTGGTGGCCTGGTCCTGGCGCTTGAGCCAAACCCGGACGAACAAAGTCAGCCCTAGCGCCACTTTCGCCGGGTCCACCAGCGCCACGTAGCGTTCAATCACGCCAGATTCCTCCAGCAGGCGGACCCTACGCAGGCATGGCGATGGGGAAAGCCCGACCTGCTTGGCAAGCTCCTGATTTTGCAGGCGACCATCTCTCTGCAGGGCGCTCAAGATGCGGCGATCGATAGCATCTAGCTTGATTGGCATTGGATTCTCGCTATAGGAAAATTCTGAAACTGGATGCTAAATGCTCATGCTGATCATGCAATTACGCAAGCAAATTTCAGCGACAAATTGAAATAATTTGCCTCCAACGGAGGTGCGTATGAATGTCATTGAACCTGCTCTGAGTGATCCCCCAGCCACAACACCCAACGACGATTTGCGCCGCGGAGCAATAGCTGCCGTACCCGTTCTGCTGGGCTTCATTCCCTTTGCCTTGGTGCTCGGCGCCCAGGCATCGCAACGCAGTCTTGCTGCAGGCGAGGTCGCGCTGATGACCGGCTTGAACTTTGGCGGCGGCTCGGAATTCGCCGCTATCGAGCTCTGGACATCACCTCCGGCAATCCTGGTGATCGTAGCCATGACCTTGCTGGTCAATAGCCGACACCTGCTGATGGGCGCGACTTTGGCACCCTACCTGCGGGATTTGCCGCTGAGGCAGGCGCTCGGCGCGTTGTTCTTCATGTGCGATGAGAGCTGGGCCATGGGCCTGGCCGATGCGCGCCGACGCGCAGGCTTCAGCTTGCGCTATTACATGGGCGTTTCGTTGTGCCTCTGGGGCACTTGGGTCTGCTTTACCACCCTCGGCGCATTGGTAGGGCCGCTGCTGGGCGACCTGCATGGCTACGGCTTCGACATGGCCTTCGCGGCAGTCTTTCTGGTACTGCTCAAGGGCATGTGGAAAGGTGTGCATGCCGCCCTGCCCTGGCTCTTCAGTCTAATCACTGCAGCACTCTTTTATCTGTTGATCCCCGGTGGCTGGTATGTGCTGGCTGGCACCGTTGCAGGACTGGTCAGCGCCTACCTGTGGGCCAAACCATGATGGATATCACCACCTTGGTCACCATCCTTGGGATGGCCGTCGTCACTTACCTGACTCGCATCATGGGTTTTCTGCTGTTGCGTAAACGGGTCATCGGCCCACAGCTCACCCAGGTGCTCGAGGCAGCCCCCGGTTGTGTGCTGATTGCAGTGATCGCGCCAAAATTCGTCAGTGGACAGCCGTCTGACCTGATTGCCTTGGGCCTCACCCTAGTTGCGGCCACCCGTTACTCCTTCTTCCCGGTGGTGGTATTCGCCATCGTTGTCACTGCTGCTCTGCGAACGGCCTTGCCGAGCTGAACGTTCACCTTTCTGAAGAAAATCCCAATGGTTAATCTTTCCAAGCGAGACTTGCTAGCTCTCGGTTTCATGACCTTTGCGCTTTTTGTCGGCGCCGGTAACATCATCTTTCCGCCTATGATCGGCCTGAGCGCGGGTGACCAGGTATGGACCGCCGCCGCAGGCTATTTCATCACTGCCGTAGGCATGCCGGTACTCGCGATTGTCGTTCTGGCTCGATTTGAAGGCTCCATGGACAAGCTGTGCGCGCCACTGGGGAAACTGGCTGCGCGCACATTGGCAATCGTTTGTTTTCTGTGTATTGGCCCCCTGTTTGCTACTCCGCGCACCGCTACCGTGTCATTCGAGGTTGGTGTAGCACCGTGGCTCGGCAACAGCCCTGCGCACTTGTTCGCTTACAGCGCCCTCTATTTTGCCTTGGTCCTGGCGGTATCCCTGTATCCCGGCCGGCTGTTGGACTCGGTGGGCCGCTGCCTTGCGCCGATCAAGGTAGCTGCTTTGGCGATCCTCGGTGTTGGAGCATTCATCTGGACTGCGGGTCCACAAGGTCCTGCTGAGCCACCGTTCGATACCCAGGCCTTCAGTAAAGGGCTTACGGAAGGCTACCTGACCATGGATACATTGGCCTCACTGGTATTCGGTGCAGTGGTAGTGAACGCCTTGAAACATCGCGGCATCCATGCGCCGCGGCAGCTGTTCAAATACAGCGTCATCGCAGCGTTGATTGCCGGTGTGGGTCTAAGCCTGGTCTACGCCAGCCTTTTCGAACTGGGGGCTCATGCAGGCGGGCTCGTCGATCATGCCGACAATGGTGCTCAGGTGCTCAATGCCTATGTACTGCATACCTACGGCGCAGTCGGCTACTGGCTCCTGGCATTCCTGATCACCATCGCCTGCCTGGTAACGGCGATTGGACTGACCTGCGCATGCGCAGAAGCATTCAGCAAATTCTTGCCGCTCGGTTACCGCACACTGGCAGCGCTGCTCGCTGGATTTTCCTTCGCTGTCTCCAACGTGGGACTTACCCAACTGATCGCGGTGTCTGTACCGGTGCTGACCGCAATCTACCTGCCTTGCATCGCAATCATTCTGCTCAGCCTGATTAGCTCTCGCCTCAACAGCCCTGCGCGGGTATTGATACCGGTAACCGCTTGCGCACTGGGTTTCGGCCTTATCGACGCATGCATGGCAGCGGGTTTACTGCCACCGAGTGTTCTGCTCTGGGTCAGTCAACTCCCCTTGGCTAACGCCAGCCTTGCTTGGTTACTGCCCTCCTTGGCCATATTTTTCGTCGCAACTGTTTACGACCTGTACAAAGGAGCGAAAACCCGCTCATCTTCTCTGTCGCCGGAGTCGGCCTGACCAAGTGATTTACCTTTTGAACGGAGCACGGGTATGACCGACATTGCCAAGCAGTCACACAGGATCGAGACGCCACGAGGTCATTTGTATGCAGAGTGTTGGAGTCCGCGGAAATCACGCGGGGTTCCAATCGTGCTTCTGCACGATTCACTAGGGTGTGTGGAACTGTGGCGCGATTTTCCGCTGCGGTTGGCCCAGTCTTGTGGGCGCGAGGTGATCGCCTACGACCGGCTTGGTTTTGGGCGCTCTAGCGCTTGCTTGGTCAATCTGACACCGAGCTTCATCGAGGATGAAGCTCACGGTGATTTTCAAGCAGTGCGTGAATACTTCCAACTAAGCCAATTCGTGGTTTTCGGCCATAGCGTAGGCGGCGGCATGGCGGTTGGCTGCGCGGCCGCCCATCCGCAAGCATGCCACGGACTGATTACCGAGTCCGCCCAAGCTGCAGTCGACAACGCGATCCTTGACGGTATCCGTTCCGCAGCGCGGCGGTTTGCCCTGCCTGGCCAGATGGAACGACTTCAGCAGTACCATGGAAAGAAAGCTGAGTGGGTTTTGCGCAGTTGGGTCGATACTTGGCTCTCGGAGGAATTTCGGCAGTGGAACCTTGATAGGCAACTGGCCCAGGTACAGTGCTCAGCGCTGGTTCTACATGGAGACCGCGACGAGTATGGGACTCGGCATCATCCCGAGCGTTTGTGTGCTGGGATAAGCCGAGCGCCTACTTTGCACATGCTGGAAAACTGTGGGCACCTGCCGCATAGGGAGTACCCAGACCAAGTACTCGCGGCTACGAGCGTGTTCCTTGCTAAGTCAGCCGGACACCTGTACTAGCGCCGTGCACGCTTGCTATCCGGTGGTTCCACAACTCTCACCGAACGCATTGGCAGCTGCGCTGGAACCCTTACAGCGAAAGGGTTCCAGCGGGCCTTTAGCGAACTGGGTGAACATTCCCGAGTTGTTGATCTGCATGGTAGGAAGATCGCACCAACGGACCAGAAGCTACATGCCTGAAGCCCATCCTCGCCCCCTCCTCGGCAAACCAGGCAAACACGTCGGGATGCACGAATCGCTGCACTGGCAAGTGACTGCGCGACGGCTGCAGATACTGCCCCAGCGTCAGCATATCCACCCCGTGCTCACGCATCCGCGTCATCACCTTAATCACCTCCTCGTCCGTCTCCCCTAGCCCGAGCATCAGGCCTGATTTGGTCGGCACCTCCGGGACCAACTGCTTGAACCGCTCCAGCAAATCCAGAGACCACTCGAAGTCCGACCCCGGCCGCGCTGCTTTGTACAAGCGAGGTACCGTCTCCAGGTTGTGGTTGAACACATCCGGCGGCGCTTCGGCGGTGATTGCCAACGCCGCCTCCATTCGCCCACGATAATCCGGCACTAGCGTCTCCAGCTGGATCCCAGGGCACTTCGCACGAATCTGGCGAATGCATTCGGCAAAATGCCCCGCACCGCCATCGCGCAGGTCGTCGCGGTCCACCGACGTAATCACCACGTATTTCAGGCGCAAATCGGCAATCGCGGTGGCCAGGTTACGCGGCTCGTCCACATCCAGCGGCCTGGGCCGACCGTGCCCGACATCGCAGAACGGACAGCGCCGCGTACAGATATCGCCCATGATCATGAAGGTCGCCGTGCCCCCGGAGAAACACTCCCCCAGGTTTGGACACGAGGCTTCCTCGCAGACGCTGTGCAGCTTGTGCTTACGCAGCAACGCCTTGATTCGTGCCACCTCGGGCGAGGCGGCGATCTCCACGCGGATCCAGTCCGGTTTGCGTGGCACATCCTCGGTGGGCAGGATCTTCACCGGAATCCGCGCCACCTTGTCGGCGCCACGCAGCTTCACCCCTGTCTGCACAGCCATGACCTCAGCCACGGTAGTAACGCTGCGCAACGAACGGCGTCCGCACTACCTGCATCGGCACCAGCTTGCCGCGCACCTGGGCGAAGACTTCGCTGTCCAGCGCCGCCTGCTCGCTCTGCACGTAACCCATGGCCAGTGGCCCGCCCAGGCTCGGGCCAAAACCGCCGCTGGTAACGCGGCCGATCACCTCCTCGCGGGCATTGACGGTCAGCGTGCCCTCGCGCACCGGCACCCGCTCCTTCGGCAGCAGGCCGACGCGCTTGCTGGCCACGCCATCGCGCTGCTGGGCGAAGATCTGCTCGGCACCGGGGAAGCCGCCGGCACGTTCGCCATCGGCACGTCGTACCTTGGAAATCGCCCAAGCTAGGCTGGCCTCGATCGGCGTGGTGCGGGTTTCCATATCGTGGCCATACAGGCACAGCCCCGCCTCCAGGCGCAGCGAGTCGCGCGCACCGAGGCCGATGGCCGCCACCTCGGGCTCGGCCAGCAGCGAGCGGGCCAGCATCAGCGCCGCCTCGACCGGCACCGAGATTTCATAGCCGTCCTCGCCGGTATACCCCGAGCGGCTGACATAGCAATCGACACCCAGCAGGCGTAGCGGCGCGAACTGCATGAAGGTCATGCCGGTCACTTCCGGCGCCAGGCGCGCCAGCACCCGCGCCGCCGCCGGCCCCTGCAGGGCGAGCAAGGCTCGGCTGTCGAACAGCGATTCCACTTCGCAAAGGCCTTCCAGGTGCTGCTGCAGATGACGCAAGTCCTGTTCCTTGCAGGCGGCGTTGACCACCAGGAACAGCTCGTCATCCGCCAGCCGCGCGACCATCAGGTCGTCGAGGATGCCCCCGTCGGCGCTGGTGAACAGCGCGTAACGCTGCATACCCACCGGCAGGTCGACGATATCCACCGGCACCAGGCGCTCCAGCGCCTTGCCGGCATCCACGCCGCGCAGGCAGATCTGGCCCATATGGGAGACGTCGAACAGGCCGGCCTGCTCGCGGGTGTGCAGGTGTTCCTTGAGTACGCCCAGCGGATACTGGACCGGCATCGCGTAGCCGGCAAACGGCACCATGCGCGCACCCAATTCCAGGTGCAGAGCGTGCAACGGTGTCTTTTGTAGTGTTTCAGTGGACATGGGGTGACTCCAGGCATTCGGTAGAGACGACGGCCAGCGTGCTGCTGGCCGTCTCGATGGATCAGGCTGGGTAGACCGGGAACATCGCGCACAGCCCCGCGACTTGCTTCGCCACGTGGGCCTCGATCTGGGCATTGCCGAGGTGGTCGAGGATGTCGCACACCCACGTCGCCAGTGCACGGCATTCCGCCTCCCGGAAGCCGCGGGTGGTGACCGCCGGGGTGCCAATACGCAGGCCCGAGGTCACGAACGGTGACTGCGGGTCGTTGGGTACCGCATTTTTGTTCACGGTGATATGGGCACGGCTGAGGGCAGCATCGGCGTCCTTGCCGGTGATGCCCTGACGGATCAGGCTGACCAGGAACAAGTGGTTGTTGGTGCCACCGGAGTCCACGTCATAGCCACGCTGGATGAAGATCTGTGCCATGGCCTGGGCGTTCATGATCACCTGGGCCTGATAGTCCTTGAAGCTGGGGTCGAGGGCTTCCTTGAAGCACACTGCTTGGCCGCGATCACATGCATCAGCGGGCCGCCCTGGCCGCCGGGGAATACCGCCGAGTTGAGCTTCTTCTCCAGCTCTGGCTCGCCCTTGGTCAGGATCAGGCCGCCACGGGGGCCGCGCAGGGTCTTGTGGGTGGTGGTGGTGACCACGTCGGCGTATGGCAGCGGGTTTGGATACAGGCCTGCGGCGACCAAGCCGGCGACATGGGCCATGTCGACGAATAGCCAGCCGCCGACCTTGTCGGCGATCTGGCGAAAACGTGGGAAGTCCAGTGTTCGCGAATAAGCGGAGAAGCCGGCGACGATCATCTTTGGCTGGTGCTCGACAGCCAGGCGCTCGACTTCGTCGTAGTCGATCAGGCCATTGGCGTCGATGCCGTATTGCACGGCGTTGTAAAGCTTGCCGGAGGACGAGACCTTGGCGCCGTGGGTCAGGTGACCGCCGTGGGCCAGGCTCATGCCGAGGATAGTGTCGCCAGGTTGCAGCAAGGCCAGGTACACGGCGGCATTGGCCTGAGAGCCGGAGTGTGGCTGAACGTTGGCGTAGCCGGCGCCGAACAATTGCTTGGCACGGTCGATGGCCAGTTGCTCGATCACATCGACGTGCTCGCAGCCTCCATAGTAACGCTTGCCCGGGTAGCCTTCGGCGTACTTGTTGGTCAGTTCGGTCCCCTGGGCCTGCATCACTTGGGGGCTGGTGTAGTTTTCCGAGGCGATCAGCTCGATATGGTCTTTCTGGCGCTGCGTCTCGCGACGGATGGCGTCAAACAGTGCAGGGTCGAAATCAGACAGGGTGAGGCTTTTGTGGAACATGGGAAATTCCTTGTTGTTCGGGTTTTATAGCCAGGTTTTCGCCCCCCTATCGCTGGCAAGTCAGCGACAGGGGGCGAAAGATCACTCAGGCATCCTGATAGTTCGACACCGGCGGACAGGCACACGCCAGATTGCGGTCGCCGTAGACGTTGTCCACGCGCCCCACCGGCGGCCAGTACTTGCTCTCGCGCAGGCTCGACAATGGGTACACCGCCAGCTCGCGACTATAGGTATGCGTCCATTCACCAGTCAGCTCAGCCGCTGTATGCGGGGCGTTGCGCAACGGGTTGTCCTGCTTGTCGAGCCCACCGGTCTCCACCGCACAGATTTCCTCGCGGATTGCGATCATGGCCTCGCAGAAGCGGTCCAGCTCTTCCTTTGACTCACTCTCGGTCGGCTCTACCATCAAAGTCCCGGCCACCGGGAATGACATGGTCGGCGCATGGAAGCCATAGTCGATCAGGCGCTTGGCCACGTCCTCGACACCGATTCCGCTGCTCTCCTTGAGCGGACGCAGATCGAGGATGCACTCATGGGCCACCAGGCCGTTCTCGCCCGTGTAGAGCACCGGGTAATGCTCCTCCAGGCGCCGGGCCACGTAGTTGGCGCTGAGGATCGCCACCTGCGAGGCGCGTTTGAGGCCCGCTCCGCCCATCATGCGGATGTACATCCAGGTGATCGGCAGAATGCTCGCGCTACCAAACGGCGCCGCACTCACTGCCCCGGTCTTGCCAGCACCCGGCAGGAAAGGCGCCAGGTGCGCCTTGACCCCGATCGGCCCGACGCCCGGGCCGCCACCACCATGGGGAATGCAGAACGTCTTGTGCAGGTTCAGGTGGGAAACATCGCCACCGAACTTACCTGGCGCACATAGGCCGACCATGGCATTCATGTTGGCGCCGTCGATGTACACCTGACCGCCATGTTCATGGACGATCTCGCAGATCCGCGTGATACCGTCTTCGAACACACCGTGGGTCGAGGGATAGGTGATCATCAACGCGGCCAGGCGTTCACGATGCTGTTCGGCCTTGGCCTGCAGGTCGGCGACATCGACGTTGCCGCGGGCATCGCAGGCGACGACCACCACCCGCAGCCCGGCCATCTGCCCCGTGGCCGGGTTGGTGCCGTGGGCCGACGACGGGATCAGGCATACATCGCGCCCGCCCTCGCCTCGGCTGGCGTGATAGGCACGGATCGCCAGCAGGCCGGCGTACTCGCCCTGGGAGCCGGCGTTGGGCTGCAGCGACACGGCGTCGTAACCGGTGGCGGCACAGAGCATGGCTTCCAGCTCGTCAGTCAGTTGCCGGTAACCCCTCGCCTGTTCCGCCGGGGCGAACGGGTGCAGGGCGCCGAATTCCGGCCAGGTGACCGGGATCATCTCGCTGGCGGCGTTGAGCTTCATGGTGCAGGAGCCCAGCGGGATCATGGTGCGGTCCAGGGCCAGGTCCTTGTCGGCCAGGCGGCGCAGGTAGCGCATCAGCTCGGTTTCCGAGTGATAGCGGTTGAACACCTCATGCTGAAGGAAAGGGCTTTCCCGCAGCAGCGCGGCCGGCAGGCAATCCTCGACATCCAGTGCCAGCGCGGCGAACTCCGGCAGGGCCTGGCCGGGCACGGCGAACACCTGCCACAGCGCCTCGACGCTGGCCTGCTCGCAGGTTTCATCCAGGGACACGCCGAGCCGCGTGTCGTCGATGAGGCGCAGACTGTTAGCACGCTTCACCGGACGCGCCATGCTGGCCCTACCCACACCAGGCTGTATGCCGCAGCGACCGCTATCTTCGCCGCGATAAGTGCAATGATAGCTCGGAAGAGGCGATGCAGGACTGTGCGCCGCCGATGGAGCTTGAAGTCATACCACCAACCCACGAATCTGGTGCGGTCCCCGTGTTGAAGCCAGCGATGTTCAGCCCGTTCCCCACACTGCAGGCGTGGGCAGGCGTGGCGGCTGCGCTCTATGGACGCCATTTAGACGGGGCTTTCAGGGGCGGGTTTAGCGGCATGACCGACTGGCCTCAGGCGACACTCCCCCGCAACTCGATAAACTCAGGGTATGTTGACATAGCAGTCCGCAGTCGCTGCGCTTACCTACAAGATCGGTGGCGTGCAACCCCCGCCTGAGGTCATAGTGTCATCAAAGTCTCTCGACATTTGCCTTTGGAACACTTGTCATGAACAGTATCACGATCCACGGAATTAGCGACCAGCCCTCAATCAGCTGCTGGACCTCTGCTCATGGGGCTTTTTTAACAAGGAAGGCGCAAATTTTTCGAAAAGCAATGGAGGTGCTCGGCAAAGGAGAACTGGCACAGCGTTGGATGATCAGCCCTGCGCTTGGTCTTGGCAACCACACCCCATGCACCTTGCTTTGGAGTCATGAAAGCTATATGGAGGTATGGGCCTTCCTCTACCGTCTTGAGTACGGCGTTTACACGTGAGCATCAGAATGCTGCTGATCGGGCTACGGGCTAGCCCGGGTTTTGGTATGCATCTCTCTGGTAGTGATACTCCTGTGGTGAAAGGCGACCAGCCGGGCCGAATAACAAGTGGGTAACACACGCTTCCAAGAACGCAATCGCCTCGGCTTGAGCGTACTGCGCATAAAAGCTGCGGTACGCGAGCGGGAGCGTACCGCGGCTCTGGAGGCAAAGCTTGACCATCTGAGCCAAAACGTAACCGCGTATATCGTATCGTGCGTCCACCTTTCTGAGCACAGTGTCGTAGCAGGAGTGGAAAACGACTGCTTTCGAATGGACACTAGGGGGGCTTTTTTGATCGTTCATGGACAGCCTACTGTAAAAGCGTTGAACCGCAGGGACAGTGTCGAAGCCACTGGAACGTGGCTTGGAATACGTCGCGTTGGTTCACGCGAATGAAGAAAAAGTGTAGGAAAACCTCAAAAATGAAGTTTTTTTTGCCAAGTGAAGAAAATCATTTCGGTGGCGGTGATCGTAACAAAAAAACACGAATCCCACATGCACCTAGAGCTCTCGACCTTGGCCTTCAATGCCACCTTAGGCGGCACAGTGTCTCGCAAAGCAAATCCACATTTGAAACCACGATCAGCCTTGGAATCTATCTCTGCGCCACTCCTAATCTAGCCTCGAGCAGCGCCGGCTCTCCCGTTCAGACTTAAAATATAGTGGTAGTTCGTTTGAGTACGGACCAACTTAGAATTGAGCTTATAGGATGGAGACTAAGTATGAGAGCGCACCTTCTTTTTGCACAGCTTTTGCTGGCGGAAATTAGGACATCAATTCTCCCACCACACTACTATTCCATTAGCTTGGAATAGTAGTTTGGCAAAACTTACCCGCTACCTCAATGTGATCCAGTGCGGGAAATCATCTAATGATCGATTGCAGCGACTAAGTGCTTGGTTTAATAAAGCATTTAGAGTAGCGACCTCAATAGACATCGTTGCTGCTTGTGCCATGAAAATATCGGAAAAGGCTTCGTAAATATGGTGCATCAACAAAGATGCCAACATCGTCTCAGAAATCAATGTCAAATTCCGCGATCTACGTATCTTTGATATCATCACTGGCTTATCAACATCACAAAAAACGTCAGCTAGAGAACCAACAAAACTAGGACCGCGAATTCGCAACAATTCACACGAATGAGAGGTGTGAGCGGAGTCAGAGGAATGAGTCAACTGTTCCGCGCGCACGCCCAGCATTGCTCTACCATAGAGATTGATCGTGGGCTTACCGACCGAAAAAGCATGGCCTACTATTTTGCAGCTGCGCGCGTCAACTACATAACATAAAAACGGATGTTGCCTCTTGAACTGACCCGACACCTTGACGTAAAAACCCAGGGTAACGTAAATCGGAACTATATAAGTGTACATGAAATACTTATGCGAACTGTGGAGTGCAAATACTTAGGGCGCTTGTCTGGAATCTGATCAAGCTATTTCTAAGCCAATAATAAAGCTCTTTATCAAATTTATACACGCTCCCCCATATTTTTTCCGGCGTATCTGATTCCCAAGGATCGCCACGAAGTGACTTAAAGGCCTCCTTTTGACTAACCCACCCTAGCAATATTCCAATAAAAAAAAGCGCGCGCGCGCGACAAGCTGCAGAAGCCCTAAACGGCTGCAAGTAGCAGCTAAGGTATAGCGTCTCACCTTCACTGGACACAATATCTAGCAGTCTGTTACTACCGGAATGACGATACAAATCCATGCCTGGTGTAAGAAGAGCCCGCATAAGGCTCATTATTGTGTTATCAAAGAGATAAATGCAACGATCCTGCTGAAGATTACGTAATTTTACGAGTTTCTTCTGAACACGACATGCGGTTTTAAGCAAATCGGCCCAGTTGTTAACATATTCTGCATGTCCGAGATTCTTACTCTCAATACTATGATTCCATTTAAATATGGCCCGAGGCGCATCCAACGCGGCACCTATCTGTCGCGGGACATCCTTAAGCAACACATCATGCAATTCACAAAATGGTTTTGATACGTATCGCCAGGCAATCTTGAGCATCAAAGAACAATTAGATCGAAGATTTTCACGCATGCAATCTTCGCAATAAGATCGCCGAAATCCCCAAGGTATCATCGGCGCGACATTAACAGGCTTGACGAATCTTTCTAAATCTGACCCCATAATCAATGGCAGAACCTTCCATTTATGGTCCGGGCTTATAAAATCTAAGTCGCAGTGAGCTTCACGCTTTTCAAATTCGAAAAGTGACAAAAATAATCGTGGACCACGTCCATAACCCCCAGCATTGTGCAGTATATACTGCTGCACTTCTGGGATTTGACATAGCCGATAACTCCAAGATGAAAGAGATTCACCGGCTATCATTTTAGCATTCGAGCATAGCCCGGACTTCAACATACTGACTTCCTTGAATTGAAAGCTCTTCTTCAGCACCTGAAAATTTGAGTAGGCTATCATTTCTTAAAGTCGCATATGCGTAAGCCACCTCTAAGGTCTTTACAAACTCATCGAGCCGGCATGCTTGCTGCTCGATGTGTTCAAGTGCACATTCAGAAAACTTAATACTTTGTCTAGTTTCACCATTCGCAGCGATTAAAAACTTAAATGCGACATTGGAAAGATCAGATGACTCGAGCGACATTCTAACTCTAAATAAATTCACCCTTCCTTTCATAATTTTTTCTATCTTTCTTGCCAGCGGCCGATAGTGCGTTGTATATAGAACAACTAGACCATTTCCGACTTCCGATATAGCGACCAAGCATTCAGCCAATGAGTTATCATGTGTGATTTCGAAGCGCTCCAAGTCATCAATTACTACTAGCTTTAACCCTACCTCATTTATGTACTGATCCATATATAAGGGAGCTTTTTTCAGGTGCTCGTAGGGGGATCTTATTGCCAAAGAAATAGCGAAATTATCCAATAAAGATAGCTTGCCGAAGCTAAAATTATAATTGACCTTAGTTGCCTCTACACCAAATTTATTTACCACATGTTCAAGACTGGCGGACAAGCCACAACCAGGTTCGCCCTCTAGGTGAACGACTACACCCTTAGCAGTGATGTTTGTATTTCGTATTAGCTCTGCTATGGTATTCGTCAATTCAGGGAACGAATATTCAATCTTGCATTGTCCTTGGAGAACTTTAATTGCCTTGGAAATACGGGAGCTACTATTCATGCGAAACCGCCCTCACGCTCAAGCTGGTCGACGTCGCGCAGCGCAATACATAGGTCATCCATAATATACTCAATATTGTCAAGATGCTTGTGAGCAATATGTTCAGAGCCATCAGTGATTGCGGCCATGGCTGCCGCCTGTAAAATTTTCACAATGTTATCGGTCAGCCCCTGGCCCGTCTCCATTATCTTTAGAAACAACTTCTGGTCTTTGAAGTTTGTCGGCTTCCGTAAAGGGAGGCGAAAAATGTACGATGCTACAAAGCTTCTGAACTCACTATCATTCCCCCATTGTTTTAGGGACCTCACAGCATACCGGCGGGCCAACTGAGCGTCACGCCTCAATACCCGCGCGGCATCTGGGATACCGAATGCAAAGACACAGAGACCATAGTTAGAGCCAGCTAAATTCTTCAACAATGACAAGTTAATTCGCTGCTGGAAGTCTGTTAATGTCAATGCATCATGAATCTCATCGATAACGATGGCCCGAATATTTTGACTTTTAATCAAGTATTGCAATTCCGGCGAGATATTTTCATTCAGACGCGCACGACGCGACACACCTACTCCAATTTCTTGCAGTATCAACTCCTTCAATGAATAGCCATTAGGGCTTTGATGCATTGTTACAAATACCATTTTCTCCGCCCAAACACGATGTCGCTTCTTCAATTCCTCAATCATGCTAGTTTTACCTGAGCCACCAGGCCCTATTACTAGCATACTGGGGGCATTGATTTTATTTGTCATCTGCATCATCACATGCATACGTGCAATTAGGTTTTCAACTGAGGGATGAGGCACCCAAATATCCTGACAGCACACCAATGTTCGCTCATGATCCGTTAACGAAAAATAGCTATGGCTATCGGGATGCACGTGGGAAAAATCGGACATAATAGTCTCGCAAAAACAATTGGATTAAGGCAAAAATCAAAATACTTAATCGTTCATTAATGAACGATCAATACAAAGTCGGCTCATCTTCGTAATCTACACTATTGTTTGAGCGCAGGTTCGAGACTATCCCAGGCATCGAATGGTCAATCAGCCCTCTACGCCCTCCAACCTGGCTAGCACTTACATGGGCAACGTTCGAATAATTTTCAGCGCTTTCATTATTTTTTTTGCTCGCGCCTTCTAAAATGATGGAGTAAGCATTATGCTGCTCTAGACCTTTTTCCTTCTTCAGACGCCTAGCCTTAGTCGTAGCTTTTACTTCATTTACCACGAGTTGATTTGCACTATATACTGCCTCACTGCCACGCCTAGTCATAGTGCCATTTGGTATGGACTTAATGCGCCTCTGATGCCGATAATATTCATAATGCGAATGTCTGCCAGAAGAGTTTCGTACACAAGGAACCACGAACCATTCTGTATTCACTTTAACCCTTATTACATCAAGGTTGTAAGGGTCATACTTAACCAGCACCTTCTCTCTAATATGATTTTTTAGTGCAGGAGCATAATAAAACCGTCGGAATAACTCTATCCCTTGCGGAACTACTTGTTTTGCGGCAAACTCTGGATAAAAGCTAAAGCGAAAACCATCATGGTCTTTTTCTGGAATGCTTTTTGGTTCCACCCCATCTCGATAATAATCATTCCAAGCTTCAATAGGGCTTTTCCCGATGCCAGAATGCTTGGTCTCATGACATGCGCACACTTGATAAATCATGAACTTGCGTAGCGCACTAAACGTCATTGATGCGCGTTTTTCACTGCTATATGACTTCCGGTCGATTACGTTTGAACCCGTTGTTCCTGGCAAAAAATGCACTTTGGTTGTCATGAACTTCCCAATCAAACTCTCGATATGTCCTCCTTGATGTTTTTTTCCTACATTGCGATGCCTTACGTCAATTCCATAGTGCTTGCAGTTTAGTACCAGCACATCAGATATGAATTCCTTAGCATTATCAGTATGGATAGTTTCCATCAAGCCGTGAACTGGCCAAAGGTTTTCCTCCATCCCTAAAGCTAATAAGATCTTATTCTTTGGCAGCACGCAATTTTCGATTAACATTGCCACGCTTACAGCGCTCGGTGGCAATAAAGACAAATAGAACCCAAGAACCACCCTTGTATGGATACAAATTGCCAAACTGATCCAAGGCCTGCCAATAATGACTTGGCGGTCATTTTCGTCGACCAACAATATGTCCATGACGGTGTGATCGAATTGAACCCATTGGAGTGGGCGGTCGGTTTTCTTATGTCCAGGCCTCGCTCCGTATCTTTGTTCCGCTGCGTCTTTTCCGTATTTCCTTTCGTACAATAATCTTGGAGGCTTAGATTTAATCCTTCGCCTGACCGTATAGTAAGAGGGACGCACAACTTTTTGAGCATCAGCTTCTGACTGACATACCGACCACACCTTCGCATAGCTAGCAGAAATACCATAATAGTAATCATCAAAAGCTTTATCAATAATTGCTTCCACGCGAGCATCAAGTTTATCGCTCCCGCTTTTACGACCCCGCTTACCTGGCACTAATTTATTGTAATTTCGTGCCCCTCGAGACCTTGCTACCAACTTATAAAAATACTGCTTCCCTATGCCTAGTAAATTTATGCCTTCAGCGGCTGATATTTTTCCATCAATGAAGAGGCTAATTACCGTAAAGCGCTCACTTCCGACCTTATGCCGCCCTATCTCCTCTAGCGGCGTAAAGCTATTTAACGCCCCCCACAAATCTTCTGAAGTATCGGTCATAGCTTTGAACCAAGGATTATGAAATTGACAAGTACACCTGTAGAGCCCCGATGGACATGCTTTAAACCATCAGGTGATACCCATCTACCTGAGCGCGAAGTTGAATGCTTTTTCATTTTTAACTTCCATTTTGGCTTTGTGTCAACCCTGTGAATGCAACTTTTTTGATAGGCGAAGGTGAATCTTGATCAAAACCCACAAAACAATAGACGTATAAAACGCAACCCAAAACGCCATACCGAAATTCAAAGCTCAAGCATTAAAAAGTACAAGGTTGACGCACAAATCACTGAGTAAATCGAGGCAGAAGCCTCCAATTGAAACGGGAACGACGGAATTTCATCAAGGCTTCATCTCGGTACATGCTCAATCCAAAATGCATTTACTAAATTCATCTTGTCAGAGGGTCGTTCGTCCTTAGTTTCAAACGAAAAGTAGCCCTAGGGCCCTGCATCGCAGAAGGCGAAGCCACCAGGGGGAGCCCTAGGCTCTGTACGAAATCCCGAGAAACCTAATCGTCGCTCCTTTAGCGCTGAGATTTTGTAGAGTTACGCGCCATTAACGGAAAGGAATTCTGTGATGGCAAGGCGCTACGAACTCACGGACGAGGCCTGGGATGTGGTCTCCGATCTCTTCATCGAAACCCATGGCCGAGGCCGGCCCCGACTGAGCGACCGGCTGATGCTCGATGGCGTGCTGTGGGTGCTCTGCTCAGGTGCTGCATGGCGAGATATGCCAGAGCGCTTCGGCCCATGGTCAACGGTGTATCAACGGTTTCGGGGCTGGCGAAACCAAGGGACTTTAGAGCAGATGCTCAAACGTCTGCACCTGCGATTGAATGAGCAGGGCTTGATCGATCTGCAAACCTGGATGATCGACTCAACCGCAGTACGCGCAACCCGAGCCTCATCAGGCGCCGGGAAAAAAGGGGGCCTGACGAGCCTGCCGATCATGCTCTAGGCCGCAGTCGCGGTGGCCTGACAACCAAAATCCACATGCTATGCGACGCCAACGGAACACCGCTGCGTTTTCTCCTCTCTGGCGGTCAAGCCAGTGACATCAGCTACGCACAACCACTGTTGGACGAGGTCAGCATTCCATCGAGCCAACGTGGCCGCCCGCGCAAGCGCTGCAAATGGCTGCTTGCCGACAAGGGCTACGACGCAGAAGCGCTACGCCGCTACTGCGACCAATATCGAATGCAACCCGTCATCCCGCTGCGCTCGATGAAGCGCAAGCCCAAGCCTGGCTTACCAAGACTGTTTGACCGGCCCAAATACCGACAGCGCAACATCATCGAGCGCATGTTCGGCTGGCTGAAAGAGAACCGTCGGATCGTGACTCGCTTCGACAAGCTCGCGAAAAGTTATGCCGCCATGGTCTCACTGGCTTGCTCCATGCGGTGTTTGCGACATCTCTTTTCGTACAGAGCCTAGAGAAATCTGGACGAAACGGATCACTTATTGGTGGGTACAACAGATGCAGCCACCAACACAACACTCTGCGCAAAAAGGCTTCCACCGAGCCAGATTGCCCAGCAAGGAGGGATGGAGATTGCGGTTTGTTATGTGCGGAGACCGGAGAATTCTGTTTTGGCCGCAGCGCGAGTGTCCGGCTACGCCGTCTTTGCCTGTCTAGGTAGGCGCATGCCACGGCCTACGGGGTTAGCGACCACAACTGGGTAGACCGCCCATCGGGGGCGGAGATAGGGCCAATAAATCTACTGATCTAACTTTGGACTAATTTCATGACAGCCGAACTACCTTCGTATGGGAGATATCCTCGACAAAATGGTATTCGTTGTTGTTGATGCTTAATAAGGCGACAATCCACAAAAATAATGTTTAATCTAGCGACTATCCCAAGAAAAGTCGCTTAAATTGGCAGGGCATCGGCTAGAGCCCTTGTGAAACAACGCTTAGGGCTAGTCGCCTCATTTCGCGACAGCCTCAGGTCAAAACCCCACAAACCCCGTTTCCCGGAAATTCAAAGGCTTTGGTTCGATTCATAACCCTATCTATGCGCATTGTTGAGGCTATCGCTAAATGAGGCGACTCACCAGTAGTCATGCTTAACCCATTGATCTGATTGAATAAATTGACAACCAAGGCAATGCCCTGCGAATTAAAGCGACATCTGTGCAACTCAGCTTAATTATCTAGAGCCAAAGTACCCTATTTTTTGAGACTGCTGTGGGCGCTGCTGATCCAGGGTAAACCACTGAACCAGCTCAAGCGCCAGGATGCCCAAGACTATCTGAGTTTCTGTCGAAACCCGCCAGATGACTGGATGGGTCCGGTGACCCGCAGCCGGTTCGTCAGTAACCAGCACGCCCTCTATGCCCGGGAGGCCTACATCCCCAACCCCAAATGGCATCCGTTTAATACCAAGTCCCGCAAGGTGATCGCTGAAGAAACTCCGAGCACCCAGGAGTATCATGCTGCGAATGGCACATTGAACCAGGTGTATACGGTCTGCAGTCGCTTCTATGAGTTTCTTGTGGAAGATGGCTTCGCTCAAACGAATCCCTTTCGGCTCTTTAAAAAAGACAACCGACTCTCCACGCAAGTGCTGGAAGTTACTTCTTCGCGGCAACTTACGCCGCTGCGGTGGGACTTTGTCCTGGATACCGTTGAAGCAATGGCGAACGCCGAACCGGAGCGGCATGAACGAACATTATTTATTGTTGCCACGCTGTTCGCCATGTACCTAGGGGTTTCCGATCTCGCCGGTCGCAAAAACTGGAAATCCACCATGGGTGACTTCCGCTTAGATGATGAAGGTAATTGGTGGTACTTCGCCGTGGGTAAAGGCAACAAGGCGGCGAAGATTGCCGTGCGGGATATCTACGTAGAGCGCTATTTGAGACGTTATCGGCGATTCCTGGGACTTCCCGAGTTACCTCATCCAGGAGAAACTACGCCCCTGATCACGACCCTCAACGGCCGCGCCGGTTTTGTCTGATCGACAGATCCGCGCCCTCCTCCAAACCGTGTTTGATAAAGCCGTAGAGAAGATGCGCAGCGAAGGCCGCGCGAACCACGAGATGAAAAGTCTGCGCTGTGCGTCCGCGCACTGGCTGCGTCACACCTCCGCCACCGTTGACGCGCCGCTGCGCAATCCTAAGGACCTGCAGGAAGACTTGCGTCACAGCAATCTCAGTACAACCCAGAACACCTATTATCACTCGCATGATCAGGAGCGCGCACATTCGGTTAAACGCATCGGCATGCGCGACCGCGGTTGAGCTCGGATCGCCTGCCGATTTCCAGCCTGGCGTCCACAGGGATCGAAGCCTTTTTCTAGGAGCCAAGAGTGAAAATTACCGGGCGGGCCGAGATTGAGGCCATTACTGATGTCACGTGTGACGTCTGCGGTAGCTCTACGCGCATGGCTGCGGGCATTTACCAGTGTAAGCGTCCGGCGAACTCACCTTCCGGGATCCAGCATTAAGGGCGAGGTGGTATGACGATATCTCCACACTGCTTGACGGCTACGACAGCTTTGAAGCTCGGGTCATCGGCTGCACCACAGGCGCGGTGACCTACTACTTTGCCAACAAGGAAGAAATGGTCAGCGCCATTGCGCAGACCCTGTTCGACAAGGTCGACCCACTACTGGCCATCGACCTCGATCATGTCGACATCAAGTCGCTCATTGAGCAGTGGCACCAATGATTGACGCTTTTATCGTCCTGATTTCCTCATCCAAAATCGCCAAGTCCTCAGTCGCCTTCCCTAATCCCGGCGCCACCCAGGAGTGCTTCATTCTGCCCCTGAACTTCGCCGCCTCCCTCGTTCTGGCACACCGAAGGAGGCGGTGCCGGTACACGTGCAAGCAAGCACCCGTACGTCTACTACCTGCAAGCCCTGGTTGAGCCATTATTTACTCAAATGGGTGTCCTATGAGTCGTTTTCCTTCACAATGCTTGCACGATATGCAGTGTGGAATCTTCTGATGCACCTCCCTACCGATGAGCGCCTGCTCAAAGCGCTGGCCGACGCGATCGTCGTCCACCCCCGAGCCACATTGAAGGAGCTGGCCGAGGCGGCGGGCGTGAGCAAGGCGACCCTGCACCGTTTCTGTGGAACCCGTGACAACCTGGTGAACATGCTGGAGCGCTATGGCAACCAGGTCCTCTCCCAGGTCATCGGCAACGCTGACCTGCACGGCAGCGACCCCAGCGCAGCCCTGCATCGCCTCATCGTCGAGCACCTCAAGCATCGCGAAATGATGATCTTTCTGCTCTTTCAGTACCGCCCGGACTCATTCGACGACAGCGAGGCGAACCGCCCGTGGCGGGCCTATGCCGACGCCCTGGATGCCTTCTTCCTGCGTGGCCAGCAAGCGGGCGCTTTCCGTATCGATATCAGCGCGGCGATCTTCACCGAAATGTTCCTTAGCATGGTGTATGGCATCGTCGATGCCGAACGACGCGGGAGAGCAGCCAGCGCCACATCCGTGCAGACGCTGGAGCTGCTATTCCTCGACGGCGCTGCGGCACCTGCTCGCTGACCTGCCTTCGCCAGCCCCAAAAAAGGCCCCAGGACATCAATCTCTGGGGCCAAGTGGCTGGACATGCCAACCAAAGGAGGCTGTTTCAGCCCTTGCCCGGCCAGCCGCCACCGAGTGCGCGGAATAGGTCGACCAACGCAAGCTGGCGCTGGGTACTGGCTTCGATGAAGGCTGCTTCGTTCACGTAGCTGTTGCGCTGCGCGTCCAGGTAACGCAAATGGCTGTCCACCCCACCCTCGTACCGCGCCTTGGCCAGCGCCAGCGTCGCACGGCTGGTGTCGACCAGGGCCCGGCGCGCGGTTTGTTCGCGGCGCAGGGTGTCGGCGGCAGCCAGCGCATCAGACACTTCGCGGAAGGCGACCTGGATCACGCCTTCGTAGGCGGCCACGGCCGAGTCCTTGCGTGCCTCGGCCAGGCTGAGCCCGGCCCGGTTGCGCCCGGCGTCGAACAACGGCAGTGACAACTGCGGCATGAAGCCCCAGCTACGCGAGCCACCGTCGAACAGCCCGGACATCTGCGTACTGGCGGTGCCAAAGCTGCCGGTCAGGCTGATACGCGGGAAAAAGGCGGCCCGTGCCGCGCCGATATCGGCATTGCGCGCACGCAGCCGGTGTTCGGCGGCGAGGATATCGGGACGGCGCTCGATCAATGCCGACGGCGCGCCCGGCGCAATGTCATTGAGCACCATCAGCTCATCCGGGCGCTCAACGGGCATCGCCTTGGCCGCCTCGGCGCTGCCCAGCAACAGCAACAGCGCGTTGTAGGCCTGGCGCTGCTGGCGCACGGTGACTTCGAGCTCGGCACGAGACTGCTCGACCAGCCCCAACGCCTCCTGATGGTCCAGCGCCGTTGCCGTGCCGGCAGCGCGACGCTGACCGACCAACGCCAGAGAGTCCTCGCGGCTGGTCAGGGTCTGGCGGGTCAGCGCCTGGCGCCGCTCGGCACCGTCCAAGGCCAGGTAGGCCTGGCTCACCTCGGCGATCAGGGCGATGCGTGCGGCACGCCCGACTTCCTCGGTGGCCAGGTACTGCTCTAGGGCCGCATCGCTCAGGTTTTTGACCCGTCCGAACAGGTCCACCTCATATTCCGGCAATGACAAGCCCACCTGATAAGTGCTGGTGACCCCTTCGCGGCCATCGTTCGAAAGTGCCGAAGGCAGGTGCTGGCGATTGCCCGCGGCGCTGGCGTTCAGCCCAGGCACCCGGTCGGCCCGCTGGATCCGGTACTGGGCGCGGGCCTGCTCGATGTCGAGCAGGGTCTGGCGCAAGGAGCGGTTGTTGTCCAGCGCACTGGCGATCAGCTGACGCAGCACCGGGTCGACAATGAACGCCTGCCACTGCATCTGCTCCACCGAAGGGCCGGCATGACCGGCAGCATCGCCCCATCCGGCCGCCACCGGTGCTTCTGGGCGCTGGTAGGTGGGCGCCAGGGAGCAACCGGTCAAGGTCAAGGACAGGACCAAGGGAAGCACACGATTGAATTTGATCATCACTTGGCAACCTCGACCGGTTGCTCAGGTACGGGCTTGCGCTTGAGCAGCGTCAACACCCAGACGAAACAGATCGGCACGAACACCACGCCCAACAAGGTGGCACTGAGCATGCCGCCGATTACGCCGGTGCCGATGGCGCGCTGGCTTGCCGCCCCCGCGCCGGAGGCGACGGCCAATGGCACCACGCCGAGGATGAACGCCATGGAGGTCATCACGATCGGACGGAAACGCAGGCGCGCGGCCTCGATGGCGGCGTCGCCCAGGCTGTAGCCCTTCTCCCACAGTTCCTTGGCGAACTCGACGATCAGGATGGCGTTCTTCGCCGCCAGGCCAATGATGGTGATCAGGCCGACCTTGAAATACACGTCGTTGGGCATGCCGGTGAGCGTCACCGCCCAGACCGCACCCAAGGCACCAATCGGCACGATCAACATGACCGTCAGCGGAATCGCCCAGCTTTCGTACAGCGCCACCAGCAGCAGGAACACCACCAGGATGGCCAGGGCGAACAGGCTGGCCGCCTGGCCGCTGGACACCTTCTCCTGGTAGGAAAGGCCCGTCCAGGCGTAGCCGATACCCGGCGGCAGCTCGCTGACCAGACGCTCCATCTCGGCCATCGCCTGGCCAGTACTGTGCCCCGGCGAAGCGTCGCCGGCGATGCGGATGGACGGGTAGCCATTGTAGCGCACCAGTTGCACCGGCCCCTCTTCCCACTGGATGGTGACGAAGGCGCTGAACGGCACCTGCTCGCCGTTGGCATTCGGGGCATAGAGGCGCAGTACGCTTTCGGGGGTCATGCGTTCGCCTTGCTCAGCCTGCACCACCACGCGCTGCTGGCGCCCGGCATTGGTGAAGTCGTTGATCACCGCCGAACCAAAAGCAGTGGCCAAGGTGCTGTTGATGGCCTCGAAGCTCACCCCCAGCGTTCGGGCTTTTTCCCGGTCGATGTGCACGCGCAACTGCGGCGCCTCGGCCAGGCCTTCCATCATCGCGTAGAGAATCACCGGATTGCCGTTGGCACGGGCCAGCAGTTGGTCACGGGCGGCGAGCAGTGCTTCACGGCCAAGGCCGCCACGGTCCATCAGGCGCAGGGCGAAACCACCGGAGTTGCCCAGGCCGTCGATGGGCGGTGGCATGACCGCAGTGATGGTGCCGTCACCGTTGGTGGCGAATTGTGCATTGATCGCTGCCGTTTCCGCCTCCGCCGATTGCGTCATGTCACGCTGCGACCAGTCCTTGAAGGTGGGGAACGCCAGTGCGGCGTTGTCGCCCTGGCCCGAGAAACTGAAGCCGCTGACGATGAACGAGTTGGCCACCGCCTCACGAGACATCAGGAATTTCTCCAACGCCTCGGCGGTGTAGTCGGTACGTACCCGGCTGGCACCTGGCGGCAGCTGTACGTCGACGACGCTGTAGCCCAGATCTTCAGCCGGCACGAAGGCCTCCGGCAGGCGCAGGTAGGAATAGCCCAGCACCACCAGGATGCCGACATACGCCAGCATCCAGCGCCCGGCACGCGCCACCAGCTCACTGCTGAGCAGCGAATAGCGCTCCGTGATACGGGCGAAGCCACGGTTGAATGCCCCGAAGAAACCGCCCTTCTCATGATAGCCATGAGGCACTGGCTTGAGCAGCGTGGCGCACAGCGCAGGCGTGAAGGTCAGGGCCAGGAAGCCGGAGAACAGGATCGAGACAGCCAGAGACACAGAGAACTGCTGATAGATCACCCCCACCGAACCGGACATGAACGCCAAAGGCAGGAATACCGCCGCCAGCACCAGGGTGATACCAATAATGGCTCCGGAAACCTGCCCCATGGCCTTGACGGTCGCCTCCACCGGCGACAGGCCTTCCTCGGCCATCAAGCGCTCGACATTCTCCACCACCACGATGGCGTCGTCCACCAGGATGCCGATGGCCAGCACCATGCCGAACATGGTCATCATGTTCACCGAAAAGCCGAGCAGTTTCATGATCATCAGCGTCCCGAGCAGGCACACCGGCACCACGATCGAGGGCACCAGGGTGTAGCGCACGTTCTGCAGGAACAGGAACATCACCAGGAACACCAGCACCATGGCTTCGATCAAGGTGTGGATGACCTTCTCGATGGCCACGTCGACGAAGCGCGAGGTGTCGTACGGCACCGAATACTCGACCCCTTCGGGGAAGAACTGCGACAGCTCGGCCAGGCGCTCCTTGACCTGCGTCGCTGTCTGGATGGCGTTGGCGCCCGGCGCCAGCTGCACCGCGCCGGCCACCGCCAGGTGGCCGTTCAGACGTGCCGACAGGTTGTAGTTCTCGCTACCGATGGCCATGCGCGCGACATCACCCAGACGCACGCTGGAGCCATCCGGGTTGGCGCGCAGGACGATGCCGGCGAACGCCTCCGGCGTGTCGAGGGTGCCCTGCACGGCCAGGGTCGCGGTCAGCTCCTGCTCGCTGGCGCCCGGCGTGCTGCCGAAGCTGCCGGCCGGCACCTGGACGTTCTGGCCGCGAATCGCCGCGTTGATATCGTCGATGGACAGGCCATAACCCACCAGCTTCTGCGGATCCACCCAGACCCGCATGGCCGCTTCGGACGCGAAGAACTGCAGCTTGCCCACGCCGGGCACGCGCAGCAGTTCGTTGTTGATGTTGCGCGCGGCATAGTCGGCCAGGGCCGTGGTATCGCCACGGTTGCCGACCGTGCTGGTCAGGGCGTAGATCAGCAGGAAACCGGAGCTGGCCTGCTCGACTTTCAGCCCTTGGGTCAGCACCGCCTGAGGCATACGCGCCTCGGCCTGTTTCAAGCGGTTCTGCACATCGACCTGCGCCATGTCCGGATCGGTGCCAGGCTCGAAGGTCACCATCACTTCGGCCACGCCGTTGGAGTTGTTGGTCGACTCGTAGTACAGCAGGCCCTTGGCGCCGTTGAGCGACTGTTCGATGATGCTGGTCACCGACTCCACCATGACCTTGGCCGAAGCGCCGGGGTAGGAGGCAGTGATGGAAATCTGCGGTGGCGCCACGTTGGGGTACTGGGCCACGGGCAAGGATGGAATCACCAGCAATCCTGCCAGTGAAATGAACAACGCCACGACCCAGGCAAAGTTCGGGCGATGGATGAAAAACCTGGACATCTCACGTTCCTCGCGTCACTGGGCGGCAGCCGTTTGTTGCTGTGCCGGCGCCACCGGCATACCGGGTGCCAACCCTGCCGGGCTACCGACGATCACCTGATCACCTGGCTCGAGCCCTTCGTTGATTTGCCAACGCGAGCCTTGCATCACACCGGTTCGCACGACGCGTGCCTCGGCGATGCCATTGGCGGCTACCATGACCCGTGCCTGGCCATCGCTGCCTCGCTGGACCGCACGCTGAGGAACCAGGATGGCGTGGTTGTCGGTACCTTGAGGTGCGCGCACGCGCACATACATGCCCGGCAAGAGGGTGCCGTCGGCATTATCGAAACGCCCACGCAGGACGACCTGGCCGGTACCGCGGTCCACACTCACATCGGTGAACATCAGCTCGCCTGAACGCTGGAAATCGGTGCCTTCCACTTGCGCGGTCAGACGCTGGCTGTCGGCCGAGAGTGCGCCGTCCTTGACCGCCTGTCGCAGGCGCAGCGCGTCAGCAGCTGACTGCGTGAAGTCAATGTAGATCGGGTCGAGTTGCTGTATCCGCGCCATCAGCGTCGCCTCCCCCTGCCCCACCAAAGCGCCTTCGGTGGCCAGCGCACGGCCAATGCGTCCGGAGATCGGCGCAGTGACGGTGGCGTAACCCAGGTTAAGGCGTGCGGCCTGCACATCGGCCTGCGCGGAACGAATCGCCGCACGGGCACTGCGCAACTCGGCAGTGGCGCTGTCGAAATCCTGCTGGCTGACCGCCTCGATCTTGACCAGCGGCTCATAGCGCTTCACACGCGCCTGGGCTTCCTGGTGCACGGCCTGGGCACGGGCGAGGTCCGCCTCGGCGCGGGCCAGGGCGGCCTTGAACGGCGCCGGGTCGATCTGGAACAGCACATCCCCCGCCTTGACGTCAGCCCCTTCCTCGAAGCGCTTGTGCAACACGATACCCGGCACCCGCGCCCTTACCTCTGCGACCCGCATCGGCTCGACCCGGCCCGGCAACTCAGCGGCCAGGGTCACCTGCTCGGAGGCCAACGTCACGATTTCCACCGGGTAGCTCGCATTGGCTGCGCCGTCCTGCTCTGCTGCGGGCTCGCACCCGGCCAAGGCAATCGCCACGGCCAGTACGCCCACTCTTATCGAACCTGTCTTGCCCATCACTCACCCGAGCCTTGATTGAAAACGGGGCGAATGCTACTTTCCAAACCCATATGAGTCAATTATGTCTCACGAAAATCAAACAAGACTCCTCATGACCACTTCAGGCTTCCCTCCTTCATCGCTTTCCACCAAGCTGGTGAATGCCCTCTATGCCGCTGCCGCCTTGCGACCCAGAGCGTCCATGGGTGAACTGGCGGCGTTGGCGGGCATCAGCCGGGCTACCTTGCACCGTTACTGTGGGACGAGAGAAAACCTCGATAGCCAGCTCGAACAGCACGCCAAAAACACGCTCATGCAGATCCTCGACAACAGCGGCGCGCTGGCTTCCACAGAGCCCCTGGCCGCGTTGCGTCAGCTGATTCGCGAACACCTGGCCCAAGGCGAACTGATCGCCTTCCTGGCTTCCCGTTACCCTGTGCACATGAGCGTGCAGCACGAGCTGCGGTTTTATCTGGAAAGGCTCGATGCGTTGTTCTTCAGCGGCCAGCGACAGGGTGTATTTCGAGCGGATGTCACCGCGGCGCTGCTGACCGAGATGTTCTTATCGCTGTTGCACGGCATGGTCGATGCCCGCCAGCGAGGGCATGCGCCAAGCGAGCGTGCAAAGATGCTGGAGAACGCGTTTTTGCAGGGCATTGCAACGCGGGCACCCTGTTGGGCGCCCGCGTAGGGCAACAGCCGTGAAGCGCCATTGCGCCAAAGGAAGGGGATAACCGCTATTGCTCGTCGCCATCGAGCGGCGTACTCCAGATCACCAGCTCAAGAGCGGCGGCGATCTGGATGCGATGATCGGCAAGCGGGACAGGCAGCAGGTCCTGGGCGCGCTCCAGCCGGCGAAGCAAGGTATTGCGATGGGTACCCAGCACCTCGGCGGTCTGGGTGATGCTGCAGCCATTGGCCAGGAAGGCGTGCAACGAATGCTGAAGCACCGTGGGTTCGGTCGCCAGGCGCCCCAGGGTGCTCAAGACGAACTGCCTGGCCGCGCGGGCATCCTGGGTCATCAACGACACCATCCTCACCTGATCGATCGTGGCAACGGCGGGTGAACCCGCCAAGCGGCCCATCACCCGCTGGGTGGTCAAGGCTTCTAGGTGCGAGCGCCGGAAGCCATTCATCCCCGCGCCCGCCGAACCGATTGCCGCGCGAATCTTGGGAAATTGTCGAGCGACGCCTTGCAGCAGGTATAGGTCCAGCGGCTTTGCCGCATTGCTCCAGGCCCACAGGGTCGCAGGGCCCGCAAATACGATCAGGGGCGCCACCGTGCCCGTGAGCTGCGCCAGGGCACGCGCCATATCTTCCAGGGGGCGAATCTCGGCGTCCGGGGTTTCGCTCCAGATGAGGCAGGCATGGTGTCTCTGCGCAAGGCTGTAGCCCAGTCGCCTGCCGAACTGCTCCGCGTCCACATCCCTGCCATCGAGCAGCCGGCTGACCAGGCTGCGTTTATCGACAGGATCATCATGGGTCTGGGCGTTCTTTTCTTCGAGGATGATCTGCGTCACCACACGCATGTTGCTGTCGATGAATTCCGAGATCGAACGCGACGAGACCTTCAGGAATTCCTCGAGCACCACGGGATCCTGCGTCAGGCTGAAGGCCATCTTCATCCACAGGTCCCAGGCTGCGTTCTGTGTCGACCTTGCAACATTCATCAGCAGCTCGGACAGCCCCCTGCGGGCGAGCTCCCTGGCCGTGTCCACCATGTCAGCAGACACGTAGGGCTCCACCGGCTCACCAGGGCGCTGCAGGTTGGCATTGGCCCAATGCAGCAACTCTGCTCGGTTGGCGCGCCGGCACGACGCGAGGATGACCGGGTCCTCCAGCAACCTGGCATCTTCGGGTGAAGAGAACAGTGACTGGTTCAGCCGCTCGACCCACTCAGGGGGCAGCGCCTGAGCGAGTTCGGCGCCTTTGCGCATAAGCTCGCGAACGGCTTCCGAGGGGCGTGGCCAGGGCGATGGCGTGCTGGTCATGGGCGGTGCAAATCACTCAAAAATCGGCTGGAAAATGGTGCAGTTCGTACCTTGGCGCAGGGCCAGTGCAAACCTAGCATGAACTCACTGCCTGAACAAAAAGAACAAGGAGGCACCGTGGCGCTCCATGTCCCTTTCCTGGGTTTAGCGCAGTAGCAAGCAGGCCTGTTTCCTGATGCCCGTTGATCAAACGTCAACCCGCCTGCGCAACCGTTCCTTTCAATCTGGAGTGTTCTCAATGTCAGCCTCTCGCAACTCCACGCCAAGCCTGCCAGTTGTAACCCGCTCGACTTCCGCGCAAGAAATTGCGCTGCTGAGCGACCAGGCAGGTGCCGTAATCATCCGCAACTTCATGACCCCTGAACAAGTCGCACGAATCAACAGCGAACTCGACGCCCCCCTGGCCGCGCTCGATGCCGGCTCCAGGCACGAGCACGCGCTGATCGCCGAGTTCCATGGCCACCAGACCAAACGGCTTACCAACCTCGTCACTCACAGCAAGACCTTTCGTGAGGAAATTCTCGATGACGACCTCTTTCACGAACTGGGGAACGTGCTTTACGCCCCGGAGTGCGGTGACTGGTGGCTGACCACGGCCCAGTTGATCGAGATCGGCCCAGGCAGCAAAGCGCAAATGCTGCACCGTGACATGATGCAGTACCAACCGTTCGTGGCCATGAACAGGCATGCGCCACGCGCCATCACCAACCTGATGCTGGCGCTGAGCGATTACACTGAGGAAAACGGCGCCACGCGCTTGATCCCCGGGAGCCAGGATTGGGATGACTTTTACGATACAGGAACCCCAGAGATGACGATCCCCGCCCTGTTGAAAGCCGGCGATGCCATGCTGTTCGGCGGGAAAGTCGTTCATGGCGGCGGTGCCAACGTGACCGCCGACCATTACCGTCGCGGGCTGACCATCCCTATGCAGGCTTCGATCATCACGCCTGAAGAAGCCTACCCGTTGATCGTGCCGCTCGAGCTGGTACGCACGCTTTCTCCACGGGTCCAGAAGATTCTCGGTTTCCGCTCCCAATACCCCAATGGCAGCCCTGGCCTTTGGCAACATAACTACGCAGACCTGGCGGATTACCTTCAGCTCTAGCGTCCAGCGTTGACTTGCCTGGGCCTGATGGTGCCACGACCACCCAGACGCCCAGGCAAGGAAACACGCCAGGCATCGCTTTGCGATGCCTGGCCTCTGAACGAGTGGCCGGCCCTTCACTCCTGGCAGGGCATAACCCCTCGGCGTGAAAACAAGACAGGTACGCCCTCGGCGTTGAACAACGCCGCCGTCAGTGAAAGGCCATCAGCGGTCTGCGTTTCCTGAAAACTGTGCCCGTCATCGCTGCTCTGCACGCTCAGCCCATCCAGCCCGACCGCCAACACACGAGAGCCCGCTACCGCTACGCTCGTGACAGAGCCTTTGCTTTGCGTTGGCACTCGGCGAAAGCCCTTGCCGTCCGCTGAACCCTGCAACAGGGTGCCGCGCTGGCCACCCAGCAGCAGACGCCCATCGGCCAGTACTGCGCCAGACCACAGGGTGCCTTCGTAGCCGGTATCCAGGTAACGCCAGTTCTTCCCCTGGTCTTCGGAATGCAGCACCTGCCCATGCTCGGCCGTGGCGTACAGCCTGCCGCGGCTGTCGGCAAACAACCCCATCAGGTTGAGGTCGGCCCGCTTGGCCCCCGGCGGAGCCTGCAGCGGCTGCTCAGCCCACGTCTGGCCCCCATCTTCGGTCGTCAGCACCAACGACCAGAGGCCTACTGCAACACCCTGCCGGGCATTGAAGAAGTGCACCGCGAACAGTGGCCGGTCTTCCTCGGTGGCCAGTCGCTGGGCCCGCCAGGACTCCCCGCCATCGGTGGTGGCCAAGATCGCGCCCCAGTGGCCAACCGCCCAGCCGCGTTTGGCATCCACGAAAGACACGCCCGTCAATGGCGTGGACAGCGGTACCGACCTCGCCTGGCGCCACTGCATGCCCTGATCGTCGGACAACAGCACGACACCGTGGTCGCCCACGGCCACCATGCGCGCCCCCGCCCAACCGGCGGCCAGCATGGTGGCCTGCGTGGCATTGCTCGCCTGTACGGCCGGTACGGCCTGCAACGGCGCGGCCTGAAGAGACATCAGCGGCACTGCTGCTGCGAGCAAGGCTGCGGTGAATGAAACCCTGAACTTCATGCTTCTCTCCTCAGTGCACCAGCGCGCCAATCATGCGCACGGGGCGCTTACGTGGGAATACCCGCTCCAGCCACACGGCGAAGGCCGGCAGCACGGTCATGGCCATGACCATGTTGACGATGAACATGAAGGCCAGCAGCTTGCCCATGTCGGCCTGGAACTTGAGTTCCGAGAAGGCCCAGGTGGCCACGCCCACAGCCAGGGTGATGGCAGTGAAAATAGTGGCGACACCCACTTCGAGCAGCGCGTATTCCACGGCCTTGGTAATCGACTGCCCATGAGCCAGGTGCAGTTGCAGACGGTTGTAGATGTAGAAGGCGTAATCGACGCCGATGCCCACCGCCAGCACCATCACCGGCAAGGTGGCGATGGTCAGTCCGATCTGCAGCTCCTTCATGAACCAGTAGCCAATGAAGGTGCCGATGGTCAGCGGCAGGCAACACACCAGGACTGCCCGCAAGTCGCGATACACCACGAACACCAGCAATGCGATGGCGGCATAGACATAAAGCAGCATGGGTGTTTCGCTTTTTTCCACTTCTTCGTTGATGGCTGCCAGCACCCCGGCGTTGCCCGAAGCGAGGCGCACCGAGATGCCTGGCAGGGGGTATTCGCTGCGGAATGCCTTGGCGGCATCCACTACCCGGTTGATCGTGGTGGCTTTGTGATCGGCCAGGTACAGGTGCACTGCGGTCATGCTGCAGTCGGTGCGCATCAGCCCGGGCGTGCGCGCAACCTCGGTAGCCAGGGCGGCGTAGTTCATCGGGTCGATGGGCACCGCTGCCATCTTCGGGTTGCCTTCGTTGTAGCCCTCATTGAACTGGCGCATGTTGCTGGAGAACGACGTTACCGACAGGACACCGGGCACCCCCTGCATAGCCCACACGAAGCGATCCTGGTACTGGCCCAGGGCAACATCCTCGCAGGCCAACTGGCTGTCTTCGCCAGAGGGCTCCTTGTTGACTTCGAACACCACGCTGAGCCAGTCCAGGCCAATGTCGTAGTTGCCGGCGATGGAAACCGCATCGCGATTGAAGCGGGCGTCTTCGCGCAACTCCGGCGCGCCCGCCTGCAGCGTGCCCACGACACGGTCATGGCTTTGCCAGATCGCCACCAGGAATACCACCAAGGCAAAGCCAAGCACCCATTGTGCCCTGCGTGGCTCGGCGAGCCGGGCCAGGCCACGCAGCCAGCGGGTGCGGCGCTGCCGGGACACTTCCTGGGCGGCTGCGTACTTGTCATCGACACTCAGCAGCGAGGCCATCAACGGCAACATCACCAGGTTGGTGATGATCTTGTAGGCCACGCCAAGCGAGGCCGTGATCGCCAGTTCCCGCACCATAGGGATCGGGATCAACAACAGCGTCACGAAGGAAACCAGCGCGGTCACCAGCGCCAGCGTCCCGGGAATCAGCAACCCCGTGAAGCTCGAACGCGCCGCCGCTTCGGCGCTCTTGCCGGTGGCGATCTCGCGGACGATGAAGTTGATTTGTTGCACGCCATGGGACACCCCGATGGCGAATACCAGGAAGGGCACCAGCACCGCCAACGGGTCGAGCCCGTACCCCAACAGGCGCAGGCTACCGAACTGCCACACCAGCGAGGCCAGCGAACAGACCAGGGCCAGCAGCGTGAAGCGCAGCGAGTGGCAATACCAATACACCGCCCCCGCCGTCAGCAGCAACGCCAGCAGACAGAACTCCAGCACGGCTGAAGCCCCGTCAGCAATATCACCGATCTGCTTGGCAAAACCGATGATCTGGATTTCGAAATCGCCATCCTCGAATTGCTGGCGGATCTCTTTCTCCAGCCTGTGGTTGAACGCCACATAGTCAAGGTGCGCACCATCGGTGTCGTATTCGTTGAGTTCCACCGTGATCATCGCACTGCTCTGATCCCGGGAAACCAGCGTGCCGATGAAACCACCCTGGGCGGTGGAGCTGGCGATCGTCGCGATGACCTGGTCATCCAGGTGCTCGGGCGAAACCGTTCCTGGTACCAGTGGGTCAGCGCGAAAACCTTCTTCGGTGATTTCGTTGACGAAGGCATTGGGCGTCCACAACGAACGCACGCTGCTGCGCGAAACCCCCGGTAGGAAGGTCACCGCCTGGGTGACGTCATACAGCCGTTTCAGGCCCGGGGCGCTCCAGATATCGCCCTGTCGGGCCTTGACCACGATGGTCAGCCGGTTCGCTCCCAGCAGGTCGTTGCGATAGGCCTCGAATGTCTTGATGTATTCGTGGCCTACCGGCAATTGCTTTTCGAAGCCTGCATCCATGCGCAGTTGCACGGCGAACCAGCCCATGATCAGCGTAAACACCGCCAGGCTCGCCAGCACCAGACGACGATGCCCGAAGAACACACCCTCGACACGTGACAGCAGGCCAGGTGCCGGAGCTTCGGATAACTTTACAGAACCGTTCACGGCGGACCTCACAAGGTGCGGGAAATCGCGATGCCGACATAGTCGCGGTCACGATAAAGCTGGTCGTAGGGCGTGTCGCCGCCCATGAACTTCGCGTAGTTGAGGGAGATCTGCCAACTGGCCGGGTTTCGCACGAAGTTCAGATACAGGTTCATGCTGCTCGCGTCTTCGGTGAAGGTCGCACTCAGGTTCGGCGTCCTGCCCCCCAGCGAGCGCGAGTAGAAGACACCTGGCGTGACCTGCCAACCCGGCAGCAACGTGCCGTCATAGGTCAGGCTGAAGTCCAGGTTGATGCCAGAGGACGTCTTGTCGCCACGAGGCTTGGGCGCTGTCGCAGGGTCCAGCTGCCAGGTATTGAGCCCTGCAGCGAGTGGCTCGCCATTGACCTCGTTATGCAGCCCTGGGTATTTGATGACCACAAGCTCGGACAGCAAGGTGCCAGTACTGGCTCCGGTGAAGTCGAGCAGCGTCGGGGAGTTCGAAGGCGTGAAGCTGTACAGGCCGGTGAGATGCCACTGGAACTTCTTTTCGTCCTTCCAGCATTTGCCGCCATTGCTGGAGCATAGGTCGATCACCGGGTTGAGCATGACTGAATCCTTGGGCCGGTACGAAAGCTCCGTACCGACGGCCCAGTCACCGATAGGCATGTTGGCACTGATGCCATACATCATCCGGTCTTCCTGGTACTCCCAGGTGGGGGCAGCGGCGAAGGTGTCCGGGTCAAGAATGGCGACGCGCAATGACGGCAACTTGTCGTGATAACGCATCACGTAGAAGCCGTAGTTTATGTCGCTGTCCTCTGGTTGCCAGCGCAGCGAAAGGCCCCACTGGCCGCTGTCGCGGGCGTCCTTCTCGGAGAACCCGTAGTCCCCCCTGCCCTCACCCAGCGCGTTGTTGGTGGACCAGTAGCTGCCCACCGGCGGCAACTCGCTCTTGTTCCAGCGGAACTGATAGTAGGCCTCGACGTTGACACCCGAGCCAAGGCCCGAAGCGACACTGAGCATCGGCGCGGGCAGCACGGCCTCCTTGAGCTGCACGCCGGGACGTGCCAGGGCCTGGTAGTCGTAGGCGTTGGTGTTGTTGATGCCACCGGCCACGAACAGGCTTTCACCCCAGTTGATCACCTGGTTGCCCAGGCGCGCGCGGACCCGCTGCCCGCCCATGTCGAAGCCTTTGCTCACCCACAGGTCCAGCAGGCGAGCCTTGAAGGCGAGGTCGTCGCGGGCGTCGTCACTCAGCCCGTTGCTGCCGACGCTCTGTGGGGTGTTGAACGACAGCGTGCCGGTGGTATCGGTGGCAGCGAAGTCGCGGATCCAGGTCCCGCGCGCCATGAAGGTGAAGTCTTCGGGCATCTTCAGCAACAGCTCATGGGTACCCTTGAGGTAGTTGGTGAACAAGTCGCCGCGGTCGTAGTTCAGGTCGCCCTGGTCCGCCACGCCGGAACTCTGCGCCAGGCAGCCGGAGGGCACGTTGTGCCCGGTCGGCCCCTGGTTGATCAGGTTGCAGCCCCGCGACTCGGTACGCAGGCCCATGCCTGCGGTGATCGTGGAGTCGAAGGAGCCATTGAGGGTTTCGGTTTCAAAGGTGAACCCCATTGCCAGTGGGGTTGCGCACACGATGACAAGGCCTGACGCTTTCGTAATTATTTTTTTCATGTGGGCTCTCGATCTGGCGTCGGTTTAGCGCTCGCTGATGGCTCGCAGGTTGTCGGAGGTGAAGAAGTCGCGTTTCAGGCGAGGGTTGCCACTGTCTTCGGTGAGCCAGCGAATATCGTTCTTGCCCGCGCCGATCGAGGTCATGTCGAACAGGTAACGATGATCGGCGAGGTTGTACTGGACCTGGGCCTGCACATCGCACGCGCCGGTCTCGTAGACGGGGATCGAGAACCCTTCACGCACCTTCCAGATCTGCCCTTGCTTGTCATAGTCAACGGCCAGCAACGGGTTCCAGCTGTCCTCGTCGATGTAGAACAGGCGCTTGGGTGCTTGGTGGCGCATGCCCTGGCGAACATTGGCCTCGACGACCCAGACACGATGCAATTCGTAGCGGCGCGACTGTGGCGCGATGGAATCGTCGCCGGCGAAGCTTTCCACCTTGGCTGCGGTGTCATAGGCGCCAAAGGCGTTGTACGGCACCAGCAGCTCCTGCTTGCCGATCAGTTTCCAATCGAAGCGGTCCATGGCTCCGAAGAACACGTTCGCCTCATCGACGGTGTATTGGTTGTCCAGCCCGATCTGCGGAGCGTCGTAGGAATACGATGGCATGCGCCTGACCCGACGCTGGCCGGGGAAATAGTAGAAGGTGGTGGCCTGCTCGCCGGCTACAGTCGTCTGCACACCAGCCTGGCCGGCCAGCGCCGCTGGCTCCCGGTAACTGGAGAAGGTGGCGTTTTCTAAGCGGCCAATGGACGAAAAAAGTGCACTGCCTTTCTTTCCCCAGGGCGTGAAGAAAAAGGTGTCTGACGACTGGCGTAACCACTCCCCACCCTTGCGCGGCGAAATGCCTGAAATGCTTTTAGGAATCTCGACACCAAGGCCGCGATAGCGCATCTTCATGTTCCACATCACCTCTGCGCCTGTACTGGGCAGAGGGAACGGGATGCCCGGCACATGGGCGTCCTCGAGGGCAACCCCTGTGGAGTCGAGCTTGGCGAAGCCAATGTTCTGCCGCGTGTTATCCGCCACGAAGTCCGGTACGCCACAGGTGCGGCGGGTCGGGTAGACCTCCATGCGATAGCCCGGAATCTTCTTGAACAGTTCGAGCTGGCCGGGGGACAGCTTGCTCGCATACTGCGCCACGCTATTCGAGTCGATGCTGTAGAGGGGTTTGTCATCCTTGAACTTCCAGTGGTCCCCTCGCACCTGGCCATAGCTCCAGCCCCCCCCTTGCGGCCCCGGAGCAGTCCAGGCCGGAATATCCCCGCTTGAACTAGCAGCCACCTCACCGCCCAATGGCGTCAGCTTCGAACCCAGCTCCCCGGCCCCCTGGGGTGCGGCCTGTACCGAGCACATCGCGGTCGATACCGCAAGGGTAACCAGCAGCTGCCTGAAAATACAGCCGGCGGACATGTCGTCTTTCTGCCCTGTAAATACTTCTTTCATTGAAGGCTCCTCGAACAAAGGGCCTGGACCGGCAACCCCACCATCCACACGGAAATGGGCACCTATCGCAAGCTGATCATTTGACATGGTCAGGTGACCATGTCAAATGATCAGAAAGCAATCCACATGCCAGAAGTCTCGTGGAATGATTAAGTTAAATAAATCAGGTGTTTAGTCGATAGTGACGATCTATGTTCCTCAGATGCCTGCACCTTAATGGGAAGTAAAGAAACATGTGTTACCAGCGCATGCCCAACCATGATGCATTGCTAATTATACTTACCCATTGCACGCTGCCGTTTACATTGAGCAAGCCTTAAATATTTCCATTGGAAACCCAACCATGGAAATTAATCAATTACCCATAAAAAAACCGCCCCTGGAGGCGGTAAAGATGCGGGCCCATGGCCCGACATGGAGTTACTTCGAATCAAGGGATTGGCGGCACAACGACGCACCTGCGCCGCTCAATTCAACGAACATTGAGTAACGCCTCAACTGAGGCACTTCTAGAACGCTGAAGTGCACCATAGGCATAGAATGATTGCACAATCGAGTACGACCAAGTCAAGAAAGCAAAGGTCATGAATACCACCTTTGAATCGTCACCCGGAATCGGAAAGAAGTCATACCGGAATGCTATCGTTAGCCCCGCCACTCCGCCCAAGGTGGTAGCCAGCGCATGCAGAAGCTCTCTGGCACAAACCAGTCGCCAAATGAAATAGGCCAGGTACGCTGTGTAAGCCAGCCACATCACCATATAAAAATAAGGCAGGAACTGCTTGAATGAACTCGACATGAAGTAAATGGCTGCAACCGTAAAGCCCGCCAGGAAAAACACAATGTCATTCACCGGGGACGGCTTGTAATCGTGCGTTACCGCCATCAAGCCAAGCGTTGCAATAACAGGAATACCAACGCCCCGGGAAAAAGCATCGAGGAATATGGCAACGTTATAATTTGCCAGCCAGCCCGTAACGAGGAAGATCGCGAAATTCGTTGCGGATATCCCGACAATCAAAAACTCTCCGCCGAGCAGATAATTTCTTCGCCCGATGAATGCCGCCCCATAATACAAGCCACAGATGATTAGCAATATACATGAGCCCAGGATACTCACTTCTATCAGTTCCACGAGAACAGCCTCTCTCAATCTGAGGATCGACATCACATTGCATGTCGAAATCGGCAACCAATCGCACGACTATTGCAAACCCAATCAGCGGGGAAATACGGGCTGAATTATTTGACCTGCACCGGTAACTTAAGTTATACGAGCAGGTCAGCATGGCCGCGATTAATCGACCAGAGACCTCAGGTCGCTGTCGATTTTATTCAGCGTTTCCTGAGAAATAAACCCGCCGGAATATTTTGCCGCCGTCACTAAGGCAAAGCCACGGGCCATGCCAATTTGTGGGTGTTTACCGATACCGGGCAGGTGCTTTTCAAGGATCTGGCTCGTAGTGCTGTTATCCAGCAGCTCGCCAACTTTCGAGTCGATTGAGAACGCCATGGTGTCATCTCCTTGGTTGCGCCCAAAAGGGCAGAAATTCAATATGCAGCAGGCTGTGTAAACTCAGGATCTCAGAAGCCTTTTCCCGGTTCGGAAAAAGCAGGCATGCCCAAGAGCTCTTGTGGGTCACGCATCTGGCCATCAATTTCCACCCAGCCCAGCAGCGTGGAGCTCACACTCCAGCCCAGCAGGCGTTGCATTTCTGCGGGGAGCTGGCGAACCCGTTCAATGGGAATGGAAAGGAAGTGATTTTCTTCGAGGCGCAGGATGGCCAAGTCGTAGGCCATGGTCAGACCAGTACGAGGAAACGCTGTGGTATTGGCGCCACCGCCGTGATAGACCGACCCCAGCCACAACAGCGCAGAGCCTGCTTTCATCTCGGCGGCGATGGTTTCTTCCTGGGTCGGCCCGCGCTCGTCATCCCATTGATGACTGCCCGGAATAACGCGCGTGGCACCGTTCTCTTCGGTGAAGTCCGAGATGGCCAGCATGATCTGCAGACGGGCCTCGCGCCCGAACTGGGGATGTCGCCACAGCGAGGTGGCATCGTCGCGGTGCAGGGGCTGAAGGCCTTGGCCGGGGCCGATCTGAATGGCCTGGGTAATGCTGAGTTGAATGTCAGGTGCCATCTCGATGCGGTCGCTGCCCACCCAGACATGGGTTGGTGTCTGCAGGATCTGCCTGGCCGCGCCGATGAACAACGGGTTTAGTGCCACCTCCACCGCCGTATCGCTTCGCCCGATGATGCGACCGATACGACGGGTCTGCATGCCTGCGAAATAGGGGTCTTCTCCGCAGGGCGTGACATTCAAGTAGGTGTCCAGCTCTTCGGTGAGGCACTTGAGCGTCTCTGGCGAGACGAAATCAGCAATGATGACACCGCCGTCACGCCGAATGATTTCCACCACTTGTTCCACCGACGCATCACTGCTGACCGTCGAGAGTTTTTGTGTATCCATCTGCCTTCTACCTGTCCGGTTTTTCATTGTTCTATCCAGCGAGCCCGGGCAACCGCCTCGTTCCACCGGCGCAACCACCACAGCAACCTCTTATGCCGCTGCCGAAGCCCGTAATGATCTGCTCGGCATTGCCATGATCATTGAATATAGTCATTTGATCAAGTCATTTGATCTGGTTTTTTTACCACTTCGCTACTGCCCCGGCCTCGGTGAAGTACGGCAGTCAGCATCTGCCTCTGGGCAATGGCCACATACCGACGGCAAGACCGCAGACGGAAAGGGTTGCATCGACTCATCTCATGGATTGGGCCAGGACTTTGCGATAGCATTCGTCACCGCCGACGCCGGACCCGGCGGTTGGCGCAAGGCCAAAAGGGGAGAACGCTGAATGGCTCGGATAGGCGCGGAAGAACGCAGACAGGATTTCATTGAAGCGACCATCAAGGTGATCGCAGAACACGGCATAGCCAACGCCACGACGCGGCGCATTGCGGCAGCGGCAGATTCGCCGCTGGCCTCGCTGCATTACGTTTTTCACACCAAGGAAGACTTGTTCTGTGCGGTCTACGAGTCCTTGATCAACATGCCGCAGCAATCGCTGCAGGCTCCGGCAAACGCTCTCCCCGCCGAATCGGTAGGGGAAATGCTGCGCCAGTTGGTCAAGTGGTTCATCGCACACCCCGAACGGGCCATAACCCAGTTCGAGCTGTTCTTCTGGAACCTGCGCAATGACCCGGAAATGGCAGCGAAGATCTATACCGTTTCCATCGAAGCCACCCAACAGGCCATCCAGAAGGCGACCGGCGATGCGCTGGATCAGGCCGCACGCACCACAGTCAGTCGGCTGCTCATCAACCTTTTCGATGGTTTGCTTCTCTCCTGGACCGCCCACGGCAACCTCGAACGCCTGGAGGCTGAGACAGAAACGGCTTGCCAGGCGGTTAAGCTGCTGGTGGCCAGCTACTGAGACGTCATTCAGATTGCCGTGGTCCGGTGTGACACGGCAATCCGGTATCCATAGGTCTGACAGACAAACGGACTGTCGCCTCTTGCCACCCAAACCCACATACCGCCCTGTCATAACGACGCCAAAACCTGGAGTCGCCCGACGCGCAATACCCCCTACCCCAATCCCACCAGGTTCAAATCATCCCAAAAAAATTGCTTCACGGTGCATTTTGCACCTTGCCCCCGGGTAATCTGTCGCCTCATCATGGTCAAATGATCAAGTCAAAAGATCACCCCCTATAACACAATAATGGGAAGCCCTATGTCCTCGCACACTGCTCTTCCGGTTGAGCCACTCGATATATTGATCATGGGAGCCGGTGTGTCTGGCATCGGCGCGGCCGCCTATCTGCGACGCCATCAGCCTCACAAGACCTTCACGATTCTCGAGTCTCGTGAGCGAATGGGCGGCACCTGGGACCTGTTCCGCTATCCCGGCATCCGCTCTGACTCCGACCTGTACACCTTCGGCTTCGACTTCAAGCCCTGGACCAAGGCGAAATCATTGGCGGACGCCGCAGACATTCTCGAGTACCTGCGTGAAGCGATCGACGAGCATGAGCTGGAGTCCTTGATCCAGTACAAGCAGAAAGTCATCTCGGCGAACTGGCAAACGGACAAGGGCTTGTGGGCGGTGCGGGTGGAGGACGGTCACCTGGGGCAGGCCCGCACAATCGAATGTCGCTGGCTGTTCAGCGCGGGCGGCTACTATAGGTACGACCAAGGATTCAGCCCCCGCTTCGAGGGAGCCGAACAGTTCAAGGGGCAGATCGTTCATCCGCAACACTGGCCAGAGAACCTGGATTACACGGGCAGACGTGTCGTAGTCATTGGCAGCGGCGCGACGGCAGTGACCCTGATTCCGGCGATGGCGGACAAAGTCGCCAGCATCACCATGCTGCAGCGTACGCCCTCCTACATCATCAACCAACCAGCCAATGATGCGGTTGCGGCGTTTCTGCGCAAGATCCTGCCCGAGCAAACCGCTTACTCTCTGACACGCTACAAGAACGCCAGGATCACCCTGGCCTTCTGGGCCTTCTGCCAGCGCTTCCCCAAGCTTTCCCGCAAACTGCTGCTGTGGCTGACGCGCAAGGAGCTGCCGAAAGGCTACCCGGTCGACGTCCATTTCAATCCGCCCTACAACCCTTGGGACCAGCGCTTGTGCACGGTACCTGAAGGCGATCTGTTCAAGGCGATCAGCGCGGGTAAGGCCGACATTGTCACCGACCATATCGAGCGGTTCACCGAATCCGGTCTGTTGCTGAAATCCGGCAAGGCGTTGGAAGCTGACATCGTAATTACCGCCACGGGGCTGAATGTGCAGATGTTCGGGGGGATCAGTCTGTACAAGGACGATAAGCCAGTGGTGCTGAGCGACACTCTTGCCTACAAAGGAACCATGCTATCCGGTGTACCCAACTTCGCGTTCGCGGTGGGCTACACCAACTCCTCCTGGACCTTGAAAGTGTGCCTGCTGTGCGATCACTTCTGTCGCTTGCTGGGTTTCATGGACAAACACGGCTACAACGTTTGCGAACCCCGGGCGCCAGACGGGATCGAGACCCGCCCTCTGCTGGATTTCGGTGCCGGTTATGTGCAACGCGCCTTGGACAGCATTCCGCGCCAAGGGCCAAGCGAGCCCTGGGTGATGTCGATGGATTACTTCCGCGATACCAAACTCCTGCGCCGCAGCGCTGTGGCTGACAAGTGCCTAGCGTTCTCCTCCGTACCCAGCACGCCCCGGTGCGCGAACGTCGAGCTGCAACAACAGGGTGGCCGCGGATGAGCCCCGACCGCTTCTGCGAACTGCCTGGCAAGCGCCCTATTTGCTATCGCAGCCACGGGCTCGAAACGGCGCCTGCGGTCATTCTCATCGTCGGCCTGGGGCTGCAATTGACCTACTGGCCGCAACCGATCATCGCCGGCCTGGTTGAGCGGGGGTTTCGCGTCATCACGCTGGACAACCGCGACTCGGGCCGGTCGTTCTTCACCGACGTAGTGCCTCCCACGGCCATGCAGCAGTTCTTGCGCAAGCGCACCCCCGGCTATGACCTGGGTGACATGGCCAATGACGTGATCGGGCTCATGAACGGCCTGAACCTGGCAACGGCGCACGTGGTGGGCATGTCGATGGGCGGCATGATCGCCCAGATCCTCGCTGCCCGTTACCCCGAGCGTATCAGGACGCTCACCTCGATCTTCTCGACCACCGGATCGCTGCGCGTCGGCCAGCCGGCGTTGAAATCCATTCGGCAGTTGCTGCGCCGCCCGCCGCGCAGCGAGCAGGAAAGCGTTCGCGACTACCTGGACATCATGCGCCTGATCGGCTCGACCCTGGAATGGAATGAGCCCGCCTTCCGTGACTATGCCCTGTTGGCCTGGGAGCGAGGCGGTGGCGAGGCCAGCAACATCGGCACGGCCAGGCAGATCGGCGCGATCATCAATTCCGGCGACCGCACCCAGGAACTGCAACGGGTTCATTGCCGCACCCTGGTCATCCATGGCGATGAAGATCTCATGGTCGCGACCAGCGGCGGGTACGCCACGGCAGCAGCTATCCGTGGTTCCAGCCTGGTGCTGCTGCCAGGGATGGGGCACGACTTCCCACCTTGCCTGTCCGGCACGCTGCTGTCCCTGCTGGCAGGACACATGCTGTAGCACGATCACCCTTCCAAGGGCGTGCAGCTTGGCCGCCCCTCTTTTTACCCCCGAAGGAGGCCTTCGCCCAGGTTCAAGCAAAACCAAGAACAACAAAATGCTGGCTTGCGCGAAATGCCAGGCCACACATCACCCGCTTGAGCTGTTATCCACGGCCTGGCGCAGGTGCTCCTCTACTGCCCTTTCAACAATGACAACAATTGAGCAAGAGGTACGTATGGACTTCAAGTTTTTACTCCCCAGCAAAATCGTGATGGAACCTGGTCTGCGCGAGCGCACCGGTGAACACCTGCACTCACTTGGCCTGGCCCGCGTGCTCATCGTGACCGATCCTGGGGTCAAGGCGGCGGGCCTGCTGGACAGCGTCTACGCCAGCCTGGAGAAGGCAGGCATCGCCTTCGAGGAAGTGTCGGACATCAAGGCCAATCCGCGCAGCGAGGACGTCAATCAGATCGCGCAGCGATATCGCGACAAAGGTATCGATGGCTTGTTAGCCGTAGGCGGGGGCAGTGCCATGGATGCAGCCAAGGCCATCAGCGTGCTGCTCAGCCATGAGGGACGGATCGAGGACTACGAAGGGTCGTTCACGCTCACCCATGCCATCCCGCCTATCGTTGCCATTCCGACCACGGCTGGCACCGGCAGCGAAGTAACCTGCTTCTCGGTGATCACCGACACCGCCCGTCATTACAAGATGAGCGTGCATGATTACCGACTCGGGCCAGTCCTGGCCTTGCTTGACTCTCATATCCTCGACACGCTGCCCGCGTCGATTGCCGCCGCAACCGGCATGGATGCCCTGACCCACGCCATCGAAGCCTACACCTGCCGCGTGTCGAACCCCATCAGCGACGGCCTGGCGCTGCATGCCATCCGCCTGATCAGCCAACACCTGAAGCCCGCCGTGCTGGAACCCGGCAACCTGCACGCCCGCGAGCAGATGCTGGCGGCCAGCCTGATCGCCGGCATGGCCTTCGGTAATGCGGACGTAGGTAGCGTGCACTGCATTTCCGAAGCCATCGGTGGCATGTACGACACGCCACACGGCGTGGGCAACGCGATCTTCCTGCCCTTCGTGTTCGGCCATAACCGCGATGCCGACATCATTCGCCATGCGCAGGTCGCCTACGCACTGGGCATCGACCCCAACCTCTCGCCGGTCGAGGCCG
The DNA here is from genome assembly GCF_002454615.1 of Pseudomonas sp. UBA6699. Taxonomy (NCBI): domain Bacteria; kingdom Pseudomonadati; phylum Pseudomonadota; class Gammaproteobacteria; order Pseudomonadales; family Pseudomonadaceae; genus Pseudomonas; species Pseudomonas sp. UBA6699. The sequence goes on along the minus strand of NZ_DKJF01000051.1, from coordinate 19,532 downwards.
CCGAGGCCGCCGTCGGCTACCTGTTCCAGATGAGCAAGGACCTGGGCATCCCCCGCTTCGCCGAGGTGAAAGGCGTGCGCGAGGAAGACTTCCTGGCCATCGCTGAAAAGTCGAAGAAGAACTTCTCCGATGGCAGCAATGCGAAGGAGATGACCGTGGAAACCTACCGTGAAATCGTCGCCACTGCTTACCACTTCGTAGCGTGAGGGCTGCCAGTCATGAGCGAATCAACCCCCAGCGCTTCGCTGAAGCGCACCCTGGGCCCGTTTTCGGTCCTGTTGTTCGGCCTGGCGTTCCTTGCCCCGTTGATCGTCTTCGGCACCTATGGCGTGATCTCGCAGGCCAGTGGCAACACCACGGCGATGGCCTACCTGATCGCAGCGACGGGCGTGGTGTTCACGGCGTTGAGCTATGGCCGGCTGGTCAGGGTGTTCCCGGTAGCCGGTTCGGCCTACACCTATACCCGCAAGATGCTCAGCGCCAACCTCGGCTTCATGGTGGGCTGGGCCGCACTGCTCGATTACTTCTTCATTCCGATGCTGATCTGGCTGCTTGGCGCCAGCTATCTCAACATGGCCTTTCCAGATGTGCCGCAGTGGGTGTGGATTACCGGTTTCATCGTCTCTACCTCGCTGCTGAATGTGCTGGGCATCCAGGTCGCCAACCGCTTCAACCTGCTGTTGATGGGCGCGCAACTGGCGATCATCGTGGTGTTCATCGGCCTGTGCGTGCACTACATCGTGGCTGCCAATGGCCCTGGTGGGCTGCTTTCGGCCAAGCCGTTCTTCAGCCAGGATGTGCCCTTCGCCACCAGCATGGCCGGCGCCGCCATTGCCGCGTACTCGTTCCTGGGCTTTGACGCGCTGTCCACGCTCAGCGAGGAAACCCGCGACCCGGGTCGCACGCTGCCGCGTGCCATCCTGCTGGTCGCCTTGATCGGCGGCTCGGTCTACGTCGGCTCCTCGTACTTCATGTACCTGGCGCACCCCTCCCCCACCTTCGAGTTCGTGGACGGGGCCGCCTTCGAGATCGCCCGCATGATCGGCGGCGACCTGTTCTTCGCGCTGGTCCTGGCGGGGATCATCATCGCCCACTTCGCCGCGGGCATGTCGTTCCAGGCCAGCGTGGGCCGGCTGCTGTACGCCCTCGGCCGGGACAACCAACTGCCGCGCAAGCTGTTCGGGGCCTTGCACCCTCGCTACAAGACCCCGGTCTTCAATATCCTGCTCTGCGGCATTTTCGGCACCGCGGGCTTTGGCCTGACGATCGCCACCGCGACGTCGCTGGTCAACTTCGGCGCGTTTCTCGCCTTCACCGCCGTCAACCTCTGCGCGTTGCGGCTCACCTTCGACGCACAGGTCAAGGACAGCGCTGGCCTGCTGCGCGGCGTGCTCTTCCCACTCATCGGCCTGGTCACGGCCGGCTGGATGCTGGCCAGCCTGGATAAAGAAGCACTGATCATGGGCTGTATCTGGCTCGCCCTGGGCGCGGTTTACCTCGCCTGCCGGACCAGTTTCTTCCGCAACCCGGTGCCCGACGCGCTGGCGTAGCGGCCAGCTTCCTATCGAATGCCCTGACGACAACCACAAGGCAAGGCCCTGGCCTTGCCGTTCAATGGCGAGAATCGACATGCAAACCAAACTCCTGATCAACGGTGCCCTGGTGGCCGGCGAAGGCGAAAACCTCGACGTGTACAACCCGTCCCTTGGCAGTGTCCTGGTACAGACCACCGAAGCCAGTCGCGCCCAAGTCCATGCCGCGGTGCAAAGCGCCGATGCAGCCTTCGACGCCTGGTCGCAAACGCCGCCCAAGGACCGCGCAGCACTGCTGCTCAGGCTCGCTGACCGCATCGACGCCCAGGCGCCGGTGTTCGCCCGCCTGGACGCGGACAACTGCGGCAAGCCGTTCACCGCCGTGCTGCAGGACGAACTGCCAGCCGTGTCCGACGTGTTCCGCTTCTTTGCCGGTGCCGTGCGCTGCCTGCAGGGCTCGGCGGCGGGTGAGTACATCCCGGGCCACACCTCAATGATCCGCCGCGACCCGGTGGGCGTGGTCGCCTCCATCGCGCCGTGGAACTACCCCCTGCTGATGGCGGCCTGGAAACTGGGCCCAGCCTTGGCCGGCGGCAACACCGTCGTGCTGAAGCCGTCGGAACACACGCCGATGAGCACCTTGAAGCTGGGCGAGTTGCTCGCCGACATCTTCCCCGCCGGTGTGGTCAACATCGTGCACGGTCGCGGCCCCTCGGTGGGTGAGCCGCTGACCAGCCACGCCCAGGTACGCATGGTGTCGCTGACCGGCTCCGTGCGCACCGGCAGCCGCATCATCGAAGGCACCGCCGACAGCGTCAAACGCATGCACATGGAGCTCGGTGGCAAGGCACCGGTGTTGATCTTCGACGATGCCGACATCGACGCCGCCGTCGAAGGCATCCGCGCCTTCGGCTTCTACAACGCCGGCCAGGACTGCACCGCCGCATGCCGCCTATATGTGCAGAAGGCGGTGTACCTGGAGTTCGTACGCAAGCTCGGCGAAGCCGTGTCCAGCATCAAGTGCGGGCTTCAGGATGACCCGGCGACCGAGATGGGCCCGCTGATCACCCAAGAGCACCTGGAGCGTGTCGAGGGCTTCGTGAACCGTGCCAAGGAACTGCCTCACATTGAGGTGGTCACCGGCGGCAAGCGCGCTGCGGGCGGCGGCTTCTTCTTCGAGCCGACGGTCCTGGCCGGCGCTACGCAGGAGGACGAGGTGGTGTGCCGTGAAATCTTCGGCCCGGTGGTGACGGTTTCGCCATTCGAAGACGAAGCCCAGGCACTGGCATGGGCCAATGAATCGGACTACGGCCTGGCCTCGTCGGTATGGACCGCCGATGTGGGTCGCGCCCATCGCCTGGCCGCTCGCCTGCAATACGGCTGCACCTGGGTCAACACCCACTTCATGCTGGTGAGCGAAATGCCCCATGGCGGTGTGAAGCTGTCCGGCTACGGCAAGGACCTGTCCATGTACGGGCTGGAAGACTACACCGTGGTTCGCCACGTAATGGTCAAGCACTGACCGCCCACGCCCCCCATAGCCCAGATCATTTTTTCAAGAGGTTTGCATGAACAACATCGAGACGTTCGAAAGGCTCGAGTCCAATGTGCGGATGTACTGCCGTGACCTGCCACTGGTGTTCGATACCGCCCAAGGCAGCAAGATCCGCGGCGAAGACGGCCGCGAGTACCTGGACTTCTTCGCCGGCGCCGGCGCCCTGAACTATGGCCACAACGACCCGCGCATGCGCGATGCCTTGATCGCGTATCTCTCGTCCAACGGCGTGACCCACGCCCTCGACCTGCACACGACCACCAAACGCCAGTTCCTCGAGGCGATAGAGCGCGACCTGTTCAAGCCACGCGGCTGGGACTACAAGGTGCAGTTCACCGGCCCGACCGGTGCCGACGCCGTCGAGGCGGCATTGAAGCTGGCGCGCAAGGCGACGGGGCGTACCAAGGTCGTATCGTTCTACGGGGCTTACCATGGCATGACCGCCGGCGCCCTCGCCGTCACTGGTAACCGCACCCGCCGCGGCCCTGGGCTTTCGACCGATGTAGTGTTCGTGCCGTACGAAGACAGCCCCTACGGCGAATTCGACAGCACTGGCTTCCTCGAGCGCCTGGCCAACGACCAGGGCAGCGGCTCGGAGCTGCCGGCGGCGGTGATCGTCGAGTCCGTGCAGATCCAGGCCGGCGTCTACCCGGCTTCCAACGAATGGCTGCAACGCTTGCGCAAGTGGACCACCGAACACGGCGTGCTGCTCATCTGCGACGAGATCCAGGCCGGATGCGGCCGCACCGGCGACTTCTTCGGCTTCGAGCGCTCCGGGGTGGTTCCAGACCTGATCACCTGCGCCAAATCGATCGGCGGCTTCGGCCTGCCGATGGCGATCGTGTTGATTCGTGCCGGGCTGGATGTGTGGCAACCGGGCGATCATATCGGCACCTTCCGCGGTAACCAACTGGCGTTCCTGACGGCCCGGATCGCGCTCGGCTACTGGCGCGACGAGTCGTTCCTGAAGTTGCTGGCCACCAACTGCACGGCCATGGAGCGCGCAGTCGCAGGTTTCGCGGAAATTCCAGGCGTCGCATCCGCGCGCTGTCGCGGCATGATCGCCGGCATCGACTTCGGCCGCGGCAACGTCGCGTTAGCCAAGGATGCCCAGCAGCTTGTGCTGCGGGCGGGTGTGCTGGTCGACCGCTGCGGCCCGAACGGCGAAATCATCAAGCTGATGCCACCGGTGAACACCCCGACCGACCAGCTCGAACAAGGCCTGCAGGCCTTCGGCGAATCGGTCGCGGCAGCGCTGAGCCAGTAAGTGCATGGGCCTGCCGTGCGACCTTTATCGATACAGGTGCCGCACGCAGGCTCATCGCATGCAGTCGACAACCCGGCCGTCGCAGGTTGAGGGGCTATGTGTTCAAGCTGGGCCATGGCGACCAGGACATCGCAGCCATAACCCAGTTATTCGCCCACGACAAAACGCCCGGGCAATAGCCTGGTGATACTGGCCTTTCGGATCGAACCTGAAGACAACAACAATAAAAATTGCTGGAGGATCATATGCGCCGATTTGGTTTTCTACTGGCCGTGTTGACGGTGGCCGTTTTCCTGAGTGCCCTGCTTGCCCCCAGGCCTTCTCTCGTCAACCGAGCGGCGGCGCAGCATATGGGGCAGCCGATCACCAGCATCGGGGAGATTTTCAGGGGGTACTAACGAGGTATCACCGCGCCGCTGGCAAGCATCCGCCGGCGGCCACTTGTGACTCAATGATCGACTGCACCGCTGGCGTCAAGGCCGGTCTGGCCCCTTATGAACTGGTCGGCGAACGCCGCCCTTTCCGCCTTGGCTTGCGCAGTCCGGTCTAGCCGGGAAACGCCATACGCCGCTGCAAACGCCAACGGCATGGAGAACAGCGCAGGCTGGGTATAGGGGAACAGCGGCTCGGCAAAGTGCAACACATCCACCCACACCAGCCTGGAAAACACCACGAAGCCCATGGCGCTGACCAACCCCACGTAGCCGCCGGCCAACGCGCCGCGTGTGGTCAACCCCGACCAGAACATCGACAGGAACAGCACCGGGAAGTTGGCCGACGCAGCGATGCCAAACGCCAACGCGACCATGAAGGCCACGTTGATGTTTTCGAACACGATGCCCAGAGCTATCGCCACCAACCCAAGCCCGAGGGTAGCCAGCTTGGTCACCCGCAACTCCTGCGATTCGCTGGCCGCGCCCTTCATGATCACCCGCGCATACAGGTCATGGGCGATGGCGGAGGCACCCGCAAGCGCCAGGCCTGACACCACGGCCAGGATGGTGGCGAAGGTCACGGCAGACAAAAAGCCCAGCAGCAGGTTGCCGCCTACCGCGTGGGCCAGGTGCATGACCACCATGTTGCCCCCGCCCAGCAGCTTGCCACCCACCTGCCCGCCTTCGAAGTACTGCGGCTGCTGGCTGACGATCACGATCGACGCCAGGCCCAGCAAGAAAATGACATTGAAGAAATAGCCGATGAATCCGGTGGCATAGAGCACCGACTTGCGTGCCTCGCGGGCATCGCTGACGGTGAAAAAACGCATCAGGATATGCGGCAGCCCGGCGGTGCCGAACACAAGCCCCAGGCTCAGCGACAGCGCGGTCAATGGGTCGGCCAGCAGGCTGCCGGGCGCCAGCAGGCGCTCGCCCAGGGCATGGGTGTCCATGGCCTGGGTGACCAGCGTGTCATAGCTGAAGTCGAACTCGCGCAGCGCCAGGAACAGCACCAGCGAACCGCCTACCAGTAGCAGGAACGCCTTGATGATCTGCACCCAGGTGGTCGCTACCATGCCGCCGAAGGTGACATACAGCATCATCAGCGCGCCGACGATCACCAGGGCTATGTGGTAGTCCAGGCCGAACAGGAGCCTGATCAGCTGCCCGGCCCCGACCATCTGCGCCACCAGGTAGAAACACACCACTGTCAGCGAGCCGATGGCGGCCATGGTGCGCACCTTGCCCTGGTCGAGGCGGTACGAGGTGATGTCGGCAAAGGTGAAGCGACCCAGGTTGCGCAACCGCTCGGTCATCAACAGCAGCAATACCGGCCAGCCCGCGAAGAAGGCAATTAGGTAGATGTAGCCATCCATGCCGGAGGTGTAGATGAGCGCCGTAATCCCCAGCAGCGTCGAGGCGGACATGTAGTCACCGGCCAGCGCCAGGCCGTTCTGCCAGCCCAGGATGCCGCCACCGGCGCTGTAGAAATCCGCCGTCGAGCGAGTGCGCCGCGCCGCCCACCAAGTGATGCACAAGGTGAAGAGCACGAACACCATGAACATACCGATGGCATGCAGGTTGAGCGGCTGACGCTGGCCTGCGTCGAGCGCAGGCGATGCCGACAGCAGGCCGGAGTGCAGCAACAAAGCCAGAAGCAGTGGTTTCTTCATGCGCCCTGCTCCTCTTCCAGTCCGGCAACCAGCGCCTGCGTCAGGCGGTCGAACTCGCCATTGGCCCGGTACACATAGAACGCCGACAGCGCACAGAAGAACACGAACAGGAAAGCGCCGGCCGCGACGCCGAAGGTCATGTTCGACCCCTCGGCCAGGCGCGTGGCGATCAGCTCGGGCCAGAACGATACCAATGCGATGTAGCCATAGAATGTGGCCAGGATCATTACGAACAGGCTCAGGGTAAAACGGTTTCTGCGCGTCACCAGTTGCTGGAACCGGGCGCTGGCGCGAACACGCGCGTATAACAGGCTGGACATGGAACACCTCGCCCAATGTACTTGTTGTTATGGAGTGTGCAGCTGTTGCAGCTCGATCAATGCTCGGCGTCGGCGGTCTGCGCCTCCTGTTGCCGGGCCCACTCGCGCAGGACGAACTTCTGGATCTTGCCGGTGGCGGTCTTGGGCAGCTCCATGAGCGACACATGCCGCGGCGCCTTGAAATGCGCCAGGCGTTCACGGCACCAGCGGATCAGGTCGCCTTCCGTGACCGTGGTCCGCGCATCGGCGCGCAGAGAGACGAACGCATGGGGCGTCTCGCCCCAGCGCGAATCCGGGCGCGCCACCACTGCGGCCTCGACCACCTCGGGGTGCTGGTAGAGAACTTCTTCGATCTCCAGCGAACTGATGTTCTCGCCGCCGGAAATGATGATGTCCTTGGCCCGGTCCTTGATTTCCACGTAGCCGTCCGGGTGCAGCACGGCCAGGTCGCCCGTGTGCAGCCAGCCATTGGCCAATGCGGCCCGGGTGGCCTCTGGGTTGTGCAGGTAGCCTTTCATCACGGTGTTGCCGCGCACCACCAGCTCGCCAAGCGTAAGGCCATCGGCTGGAACCGGGCGGCCGGTATCGGTATCCAGCACCGTGGCCTCCTCGAGCATCGGGTGGGCGACACCCTGGCGGCTCATGAACTGCGCCCGGGCCTCAAGCGGCAACTCGTCGACCCCCGGCTGCCACAGGCACAATGTGCTGGGGCCATAGCTTTCGGTCATGCCATAGGCATGGGTGATGTTGAAGCCACGCGCCTCCATCGCCGCGATGACCGCACTGGGCGGGGCAGCACCGCCAGTGATCACCGACACTGGCATGCTCGGCGTGGATCAGCATCGACATCACCACCGGGGCGGCGCTCAGGTGGGTCACGGCATGCTCGGCGATGGCGGCGTTGATCGTATCAGGCTGGACCTTGCGCAGACACACATGGGTGCCACCGGACAACGTCATCGCCCAGGTATGGCTCCAGCCGTTGCAGTGGAACATCGGCAAGGTCCACAGGTAGACGCTGCGCGGCCCCAACTGGAAGATCAGCGCGCCGGCGCAGGCGTTGAGGTAGGCGCCGCGGTGATGCAAAACCACGCCCTTGGGGTCCCCCGTGGTGCCGGAGGTGTAGTTGATGGCGATCGACTGCCATTCGTTCTGTGGCGCGCTCAAGGGTCGCGCGGGGTCGCCCTGGGCAAGGAACGCTTCGTAGTCCAGGTCGTGGGCCAGGTCGGCGCGCTCGGCCTGATCATCGTCGATGCCCACCAGCAAAGGCGGCGCATAGAGCGTGGCCAGCGCCTGACTGGCCACGGCACCGAACTCGCGATCGCAGATCAATACCTTGGCCGCGCAGTGACGCAGGATGAAGGCAATGCTGCGCACCTCCAGGCGGATGTTGATGCACACCAGCACCGCCCCGGCACCGGGCACGCCGTAGTGGGCCTCGAGCATTTCCGGGATGTTCGGCGCCAATATCGCCACCCGCTCGCCCGGCTGAACACCGACCCGCTCCAAAGCACTGGCCAGGGCGCGGCTGCGCTCATGCAATTGACGGTAGCTGTAGCGCCTTGCGCCATAAACCACCGCATCGCGCTGCGGGTACACCTGGGCGGCACGCTTGAGGAACGACAGCGGGGACAGCGGGACATGGTTGGCTTCGTTGGGAGCAAGCTCGTGTTCGAGGGTTGGAACCATCATGGCAGACACCTCATCGACACTTTGCTCAGGTTTTGCACGCACATACCTACCTCCTGTTCTTGTTGTTATTGCGCCAGGGCGCGTTACAGGCTGCTACACAGATGGCCGCCATCGACCACGATCTCAGCGCCGCTCATCGCCCGCCCAGCATCGCTGGCGAGCAGCAGCAAGGCGCCGTCCAGGTCCGACGGCACGCTGAAGCGTCGGCTGGGGATACGCGAACGCAACTTGTCACCGGCCTCGCTGGCCAGGAAGGCCTCGTTCAAATCAGTCATCACGTAGCCGGGCGCTAGGGCATTCACCCGGATGCCATGGCGCGCCAACTCCAGCGCCATGGCGCGGGTCAGGTGGGCCAAGCCGGCCTTGGCCGCGAGGTAAGGGCCGACGGCACCGGCCACACGGCAGGCGAGGATCGATGTGACATTAATCAAGCTGCCCCCCTTCCCCGCGACCACCATGCGCCGGGCGCTTTCCTGGACCACGGCCCAGGCGCCCTTGAGGTTGGTGTCGAGCACGTGGTCCCAGGTTTGATCATCGCAGGCCAGCAAAGGCTGGCTGTCGCTCACCCCCGCATTGTTGACAAGGACATCCAGCGGGCCGGCGGCATCGAGCACCCGGCAGATGTCCTCACGGCTGGTCACATCGAGGGCAAAGGCCCGCGCCCGCCCTCCAGCCACCTCGATGGCCTCCACCAACGCCCGCAGCGGCGCCTGGCGCCTGGAGGTCACCACCACCTCGGCGCCTGCAGCGGCCAGGGTCATAGCGAAGTGACGGCCCAGGCCGCTGGAGGCCCCGGTCACCAGGGCGCGACGCCCGTCAAGGGCGAACAGTCGGACAAGGTTCGGCTGCATCAGTGGACCTCCAGGCGCTGGTCGAGCAGCTTCTTCGCCAGGCTCATGCGGTGCACTTCGCTCGGACCGTCATAGATGCGGAACGGACGAATGTCGCGGAAGATCCGCTCCACCACGGTGTCCCCGGTCACCCCGCGGCCACCCATTACCTGGACGCAACGATCGACCACCCGCCAAAGCGCCTCGGCGCTGATCACCTTGGCCATGCTCGAATCGACATTGGCGCGCCGGCCCTGGTCGAGCACCCAGGCGCAGTGCCAGACCGCCAGTCGCACCACGTGCAGGTCCATCATGTTGTCGGCGAGCATGAAGCCAACGCCCTGGTGCTCGCCCAGCGGCTTGCCGAAGGCGTCACGGGTGCGCGCATATTCGCAGGCGATGTCGTGGGCGCGGCGCGCGGCACCGAGCCAGCGCATGCAATGAGTCAAGCGTGCGGGCGCCAGGCGCACCTGGGCATAACGGAAGCCCTTGCCGATCTCGCCGAGGACATCGCTCGCCGGGATACGCAGGTTGTCGAAACGCAGCTGCCCGTGACCGCCGGTAAAACAGCTGTCCAGCGAGTCCAGCTGACGTTCATGGATGATGCCGTCGCGCTTCATGTCGGTCAGGAACATGGTCGCCGTGCCATCCTCCATGCGCGCCATGATGATGCCGAAGTCGGCGCCTTCGGACCCGGTAATCAGCCACTTGCGGCCATTGATCAGGTAGTCGTCGCCATCGTGGGTGGCGGTGGTGCGCAGCATTGAGGGGTCCGAGCCGGAGCCGGGCGCGGGCTCCGTCATGGCGAAGCAGGAACGGGCATGGCCCTGGACCAGCGGGCGCAACCAGCGGTCTTTCTGCGCCTCGGTGGCGACCACGTCCATCAGATGGATGTTGCCTTCGTCCGGGGCATGTATGTTCAGCGCCACCGGGCCCAGCGGCGAGTAGCCGGCCTCTTCGAAGACGATCGCCTTGGCCACGTGGCTCAGTTCCAGGCCGCCCATTTCGCGGCTGGCGTGTGGCGTCAGCAAGCCGGCGGCGCGGGCGCGGGCCACCAAATCCTGGCGCAGGGCATCGCTGGGGCCATGGCTGTCTTGACGAGGGTCGTTCTCGAACGGGATGACCTGTTCGGCGATGAAGTCTCGGGTCTTGGCCTGCAGGGCGAGCAGTTCGTCCGGGAGGGTGAAGTTCATGGCTGTCCTTGTGTGTTCTTGTCTATCGGAGGAATGGGTGGTCAATGCCGTTCAGGGCAAGGCCTTGGGGTTGCTGATCGCCAATCGGGCGAGGGTGACCTGGCGCAATGTCTCGACCAGCGTGCAACGGGGTTGCACGGCATCATGGCTGCCCTGGCGAATGGCGCAGGCGAGCTGACGGCGCAGGTCGGGCAAGGCCGCGGGCGCCTCGTCGACCAAGGCGGCCAGACGCGCCTGTTCCTGGTCCTCGGCATGGGCACCCAGGCGGCTTTCGCGGGCCGCTATGGCCATGGCATTGGCGATCATCAAGGCCGGGTAGCGCAGCTCGCCTGGCAGCACAGGCAACACCTGCTCCAGCAAGGTCTGACGGGCGATTTCGAGTAGTTCATGGGCGTGCGTTTGAGTCATGGCGCATCGGCTCCGGTCATGTTCAGGATGTCGAGTTCAAGCTCCGGCAGCATGCGCGCGGTCAGTGCCAGCTCAAGGGAAGGCTCTTCGCCTGACAGGTGGCGCTGCCCCTGCTGCAATGCGATCACCGCCCAGCGCAGCGTCGCCATGACCTGCCAGTAGTGCAGTTGTGGGGGCTCGATCCACAGTGGCGATACCTGGTGGTAGCCACGCAGGAAGTCCCCCAGCAGGCCGATGCCGCCGGCCTCCAGGTCAGGGCGCGTGAAACGCCAGCAGCGGGCGGTGAACCAGCCCAGGTCCTCGCACGGGTCGCCCCAGCCAGTGAACTCCCAGTCCAGCACCGCCTCGAGTCCCTGCTCGCTGGCCAGGTAGTTGCCCGTACGGTAGTCGCGATGCAGCAGGCACAGACGGCTTTCGCGTGGTGCATGCAACTCGCACCAGCGCAGGCCCCACTCCAATACCGGATAGGCATCGTCCAGGGTGTCGAGGTAACGACGGTAGGCATCGACGCAAGCCAGGGCCGGCGAGCGTTTGGGCAGGGGCAGGAAGGCCAGCGCCGCGCTCGGCGGACGGATCTGATGCAGGCGCGCCAGGTTGGCGCCGAGCTGCTCCGCGAGCCGGGCCTGGCCCAAGGCTCCCGCCGCTGAACTGAGCCGCCGACCGGCAGCAACACCCGGCACATACTCCATCAGGAAGAACACCCGCCCGTTGACCTGCGTATCGCGACATAGCCAAAGCGGCCGCGGCACTTTCACGCCTGCCTGATGCGCCACCTGCAACACAGCGAACTCCTGCGCGCGGTCGAGGCTGGCGGGTAGCGCGGAAAGCGCATCGCTGCGCAGCACCCAACGCCGGTCGCCAGCCCACGGGCCGCCTTCGATCAGCAGGTCCAGCAGCCAGTTCTCCTGGATGGCGCCGCCGCTCAGGCGCTTGCGCGCCTGGATGACCACCCGCATTGCCGAGGCCTGCTCCCGGATGAACTCGGCCAGGCGATGATCGTCAGTCATGGCCGCGAACGTATCGCTGGCCTGGGAAATCGTTGATGAACTGCTCATGGGTCTGTGGGCCTGCCTTTGGTTTCTGGGGTGGCAGAACTCCAGGAGCAAGGCGTGGGCCAACTGTTCAATAATTATCTGCAGGCCGCATGTAGCCTGGGTTTCGACAACTTCTTGAGGGGCAAAGGGCATGTATCTCGTTGCATATTTGCAACCTTTTCATTCAGTATCGAAACATTTCAACCATGAACAGGTCTGCCCATGGACGCTCTCGCCTCCCAGGTCGTCGTTCTGATCAGCCACTTGCAGCGCCCCCAGCAACTCAGCCGGCTCGCCCACGTGGTGGGCGGGCTCACGGCGGATTACCCCGACACCCACATCGAAGTCCTCGACACCTCGGTGGCCGAGGCACTGCAGACCGCCCGCGAACTGGAACAGGCTGGCAAGGTGGATGTGTTCGTCTGCGCCGGCGCCACCGCCGCCTACCTGCGTAAACACCTCGCGCGCCCGGTGCTGGCGATGCGAGTTGGCAGCGGCGACCTGCTGCGGGCGCTGGGGCAGGCCCGCGAGCGCTCCTCCCAGGTGGCCGTGCTCAGCTACAACCACATCAACCACGACTTGCACGCCATGGCCGCGCTTTTCACCGTCCAGGTCCACCAGGCCGCCTACAACTCTCTGGAAGAGGCTCGCCAGGCCGTCGAACAGGCGGTCCGGCTGGGCTGTCGCAGCATCATCGGCTCGTCGACGGTGGTGGAACTGGCAGAGCAGGCAGGGCTGCATGGCGTTTTATCGCTGAGCGAGGACACCGCGCGCAAGGCGCTGGAAGAAGCCCTGGGCATTCTCGACAGCCAGCGCGTCGAGATCGCCAAGCGGCGGCATCTGAATGCCGTGCTGCAACATATTCCCGCCGGCGTGGCGGCGGTCGACAACCAGGGCGTGGTGCAATCGCTCAACCCGGCCCTTGCCCAACTACTTGAGTTGCCGGCCAGCGCCGCACTGGGCCGGCCGTTGCAACAGCTGTGCCCGGAACTGGACCTGCAGCAAGCGCTGCAGGAAGGCGTCGGCGAGGAAAACCGAGTGATCCGGCTGGGTTCGCACGCCGTGGTCAGCAACCTGTTGCCCATCCTGGAAAATGGCGAGCGCACCGGCCTGGTGCTCACCTGCCAGGACATCACCGCCGTGCAGCGCGCAGACCAACGCATCCGCTCCACCCGCCGCCCCGGCGTCTTCAACGCGCGCTACCGGCTCGAACAGCTCGACGGCAACAGCAAAGCCAACCGCGACATGCTGCAACTGGCCAAGCGCTTCGCCGCCAGCCATTCGACCATCTTGATCACCGGCGAAAGCGGCACTGGCAAGGAGCTGCTGGCCCAAGGCATCCACAACGAAAGCCCGCGCCGGCAAGGCCCCTTCGTCGCCATCAACTGCGCGGCGTTTCCCGAGTCGCTGCTGGAAAGTGAATTGTTCGGCTACGAGGAAGGCGCCTTCAGCGGCTCGCGCAAAGGTGGCAAGCCAGGCCTGTTCGAAGCGGCGCACCGCGGCACGCTGTTTCTCGACGAGATCGGCGACATGCCGGTGTCGCTGCAAACACGCCTGCTGCGCGTGCTGCAAGAGCGCGAAGTCCTGCGCCTGGGCAGCACCGAACCGATTGCCATCGACGTGCGCATCATTGCCGCCACCCACCAGGACCTGCGCAGCGCCATGGACGACGGCGATTTCCGTACCGACCTGTATTACCGGCTCAACATCCTGCGTCTGCAGACCACCCCGCTGCGAGAGCGCCCTGAGGACATTGCCCTGATCTGCCGGGGCATCAGCCAGCGCCTGCTCGTTCAGGGGCAACCACCGGGAGCTGCAGACATCCCCGCCGCGCTGCTGCCGTACCTTGAACGCTATGCCTGGCCGGGCAATGTCCGGGAACTGGAGAATGTGATCGAGCGCGCGATGCTCTCCGCACGCGAACTGCTTGAGGAACACCGCGTGAACGAGCAGTACCTGGCACGCGTGCTACCTGAACTGTGCGAAGGCCCTCCCCCTTCACCCGCCCGGAAAAAGTCGTCAGGCGAAACGGACCTGCACACCATCGGCAAGATCGCGCAATTGCGCCATGTAAAGGAAACGTTGGAAAGCTGCCACGGCAACCTCGACGAAGCCGCCCGCCGTCTCGGCATCAGCCGCACAACCTTGTGGCGGCGCTTGCGATCTGCCAATTGAATGAAAGCCCCAATCCCATGTTCAATCCATGACGTCTGGTTGGACAGTCTCAAGGCCCGGTACCGTCTAATCATCCGCCAACTGACTGACTCGACGTACATCGCCGAGTTGCTAGCGATTTTGTTGTGGGGGGCGCTCAACCTGTTTAGTTACCTGGAGATACTCATTCTGCGAGCGCTTGCCCTCTATCAGATCCGACGACTATGCGCGGTGTACTGTATCGTCCGGCATTCTTGCTCAGTCGCCTCAGGACCATGCTGATGCAGTCGGAGCAGTCGGAGTAGGACAGTACGGCGCCCGGAGGTGCGTTTTCGCGATGTGCATGTTCAGCCGGTCTGGACGCGACTGACCGCTTTCGACCCAGGCTGTGTGAAAACGCAAGTAAGTACGTCGAGTAGCGAAAGAAGCTGGGTCAGCCTGTAAATTCAGCAGATGTAAGTGCAGGTCTAACTCAGTCGGGCGCCAGGCGCTGCCTGTGCTATCTGGGCCGCGGCAGCGGCCCAGATAGCCATACGGACGCATAAAACGCTTGGACCCATGTCCTGATCGCTTCAATCAGCCCAGCGATGCCAAATATGCTCATCATTCGTTTGAGATTGTAAGCAAGCACGTGAAGGCTCATCTCGGTGCTTACCCTCGGCAGGGTTTTGGTCAGGAAGTGGGTGCTTCCCATCCAGTATTTGAGCGTTCCGAAGGGATGCTCCACCGTCTGCCGGCGAACCTTCATCTTTCCGGGGTCATGCTCCAATCGGAGCTGCACCGCTTCGACTACCGTTTCATGCTCCCAGCGCTTCAACCGGCGTTCCTTACCCGTCGTACACTGCTTCTGCATGGAGCAACTTTGGCAGCCAGAGAACCAGTAGGAGTGCAGCAACATGCCGTCTTCCACCGAAGAATGCCTGCGGGTCAGTAGTTGATCCGCAGGGCATCGGTATTCATCCGATGCAGCGATGTAGCTGAAGTCCTGCTTGCCGAATCGGCCTTCCGCTTTGCTGCTTGATGTCAGCGGCTTCGGAACAAAAGTGGTGATCCCGGCCTGCTCGCAAGCAAGGATCTCCGGACCTTTGTAATAGCCCCGATCGGCGACCACTGTCAGCGACTCAGCGCCGATCTCTTCGCGTGCCTGGTTCGCCATATTGCTCAGCTGCGTTCGGTCATTGCCAACATTAGTGACTTCATGAGCAATGATCGATGGTGTTTGTCATCGACTGCTGTTTGTACGTTGTAGCCAACCGTGCCAGTACCTCGGCCACTCGTGGCCATTGAGCGTGCATCAGGATCGGTAAGGGATATTTGCTGATCCGGGCTGGCGTGAAACTGCGCTTCAATGTCCTTGAGCTTCGTCATTTGCTGTTTCAGCTTTTCTATTTTTTCGCTCAGCCGTTCAGTCTTGGCCTCGGCGACCTCGGGCGCTGCCCGATCCGCCGAATCCATCGCCGCAAGATAGCGGTCAATGCTCTGCTCGATCTGCTGCATGCGCGCCTTGATCTTGCCCTGGGTGAAGTTGCGGTCGCGGTTGTTTACGGCTTTGAATTTGCTGCCGTCGATGGCGATGATCGATTGGGAGAAGAGATTGAGGTTGCGGCAAAGCACTACGAATTGTCGGCAGACGCTGCGAATGGCTTTGCCGTTGTCTCGGCGAAAGTCGGCAATCGTTTTGAAGTCAGGAGCCAACCGGCCCGTTAACCACATCAGCTCGACATTGCGCTCTGCCTCGCGCTCAAGCCGGCGGCTGGACTGAATCCGGTTGAGGTAGCCATAGATGTAGATTTTCAGCAGGACTGCTGGATGGTAGGCCGGACGACCCGTTGCAGCCGGATCGACGCCCTCGAACCCGAGTACTCCGAGGTCGAGTTCATCGACGAAAACGTCAACCACCCGAACAGGGTTTTCTTCGGTGATGTAATCATCCAGGCACTCCGGCAGCAGCGTGACTTGCGTCCGGGCCTCACCCTCAATGAACCGCTTCATGATCGTCCCCGCCACGATCTCGACGATCAGAAGGTTAGACAATCGCAGGTGTTTTCACACAGCCTGGAACCATAGCGGACGTTCACCCATTAACAACTTGCCCAGCATAAGCTGTGGACTGAACATCGAATGCCCGTGGTGTCACCACGACCGAAGGTCGGGCGCAGGCTGACGGAAACCTCGTGTCAGCAAGTGAGATAGATCACGTCGAGGGCACGGCCCACGAGTTCATCCAGGGTGGTAGCTGTGTATAGCGCAGCATTGTGGTAGAGGTCGGCGCTGCTGAGCTGAAAGTGCAAGTGGGTGTCTTGCAGGCCGGGCACCATCAGCCGACCTGCGCGTTGATTCGGCGGGTCTCGATGCCCGCCATGCGTTCGATATCGACATTAGCACCCACAGCGACCATGCGCCCCTAATGCACGGCGATGGCCTGGGCCCTCGGCAGGTTCGGGTCGATGGTGTGGATGTCAGCGTGGGTAATGATCAAGTCTGCTGAGATAGTCATGCGTACTCCGGTCAAGCGGATTTTTATAATGCGGACGATCTGCGGCGCGACAATCAAGTGCCACTCTTCACCTTGCTCCAGATCCGGGTACGCACACGCTCCAGTTTGAGCGGCAGTGTTTCGAGCGCGTACAGCGTTGCCATTACCTCCTTCGAGGGGTAAAACGCCGGATTGTCGCGCAGCTGCGGATTGATGAGGGCCGTGGCGTCCTTGTTGCCATTGGGATAACCGACATAATCGGAGCTTTTGGCAATCACTTGCGGGCGCAGCATGTAGTTGATGAAGTCATAGCCCTGCTGGGGGTGAGGTGCATCCTTGAGCAACACCATGTTTTCAAACCAGACCGGCGCGCCTTCTTCCGGGATGCTGTAGACCAGTTTGACGCCATTGTTGGCATGGTCTGCCGTAACCTTGGCGCTGTAGACCGAGCCGCCCCAGCCGACCACGGCACAGATGTCACCATTGGCCAGGTCGGTGGTGAACTTCGAGGAATCGAAGTAGCGGATATACGGGCGGATCTTGAGCAGCAACGCTTCAGCCTTGCGATAGTCTTCGGGGTTCTTGCTATTGGGTGGCAGCCCTAGGTAGTTCAGCGCAATAGGCACGATCTCCACGGGTGCATCCAGCATCGCGACGCCGCATTTACTGAGCTTCGCGATGTTTTCCTCTTTGAATATTAGGTCCCAGGAATTCACCGGCGCGTTCTTGCCCAGCAGTTGCTCGACTTTGGCTTGGTCATAGCCGATCCCAGTAGTGCCCCACATGTAAGGTACGGCATAGCGGTTTTCCGGGTCGTTGCCTTGCTGCTTTTCCAGGATTTCCGGGGCTAGGTGAGACCAGTTGTTCAGCCGTTCACGATCCAGCTCCTGTATCACTCCGGCCTTGGCCAAACTGGGCAACAGGTCGTCGGGTACCATCACCACGTCATAACCGGTGCGCCCGGTCATCAGCTTGCTTTGCATCACTTCGGCATTGTCGAAGGCGTCCCAGATCAGCGAGATACCCGTATCTGCTTCGAATTCCTTGGGTGTTTCCGGTGCCAGGAAGTCCGACCAGTTATACAGGTGCACACGGGCAGGCTCCGCGTATGCGGGGTTCAAGCTGGTACCGAGCAGCGCGATGAGGCCGAACTTCAGTAAACGGTGAAGCGTCATGGAAGACTCCTGGCGGAGTGCCGGCTTGCGACCGTGCAGTCCGCAGACTGTCGCTGGAATATTGTTATCGCTGGCGCGAGCCCGGTGGTCGTGGGCACGTGAAGCCTTGCTCAGGGAATCAGCAGTTCACGGCGGCCATCGGCGTGTTCGATGCGTTCACCGGGCAACTGGAAGCGCTGGTCCGCCTGGTAGTGGTAGAGCGCACGAGCATCGGCCAGTTGGGTCATGTCCAACTCGATGACATGTCGGCACTCCTGGCGCCCACTTTCCAACAACATCTGCCCGGACGGGTCGATTACCGCACTGCCACCGGCGAAAACGGTATTGTCCTCACCGTCCCCAACCCGGTTCACGACCACGGCGAACACCTGGTTTTCCTGCGCACGGGCGGTGACCGAGGTTCGATGCACGTGACCATAGGGTTCCATGTTGCCATCGGTGACCAGGATCAACTCGGCGCCCAGTGCCGCTACAGCCCGGGCGGTTTCCGGGAACTCGGTGTCGTAGCAGATCAGCAGGCCGATACGCACGCCGCGCCACTCCACGGTTCCATAACGGTCGCCGGGCAGCACCAGCCGGGGTTCGGAAACCCAGAGGTGGGTCTTGCGATAACTGAGCTGAACCCCTTCAGGGGTGATGAACAACGTCGTGTTGTAATAATGCCCACCGTCGTTCTCGATCAGCCCCACTACCACCGCCACCTGGCGCTCACGAGCGGCCTGCTGGACGGCCAGGATAATGGGGCTGTCCAGGGCCAAGGCCTGTTCGGCAATGTTCTGGTGGTTCAGGAAACCGGTGATCTGCGCTTCGGGAAAAACAATGATATCGACACCTGGAGCGCAATGGATGATGGCGTCCAGCGTACGTCGCAGATTGTAGGCGGTGTCGCCATCGCGCCCCGCCAGCTGTACAAGTTCGAGCTTCATATTCGGACCTTGGTATCGGGCTAAGTCCCGGTCAGGAAATAAGTGACTTTTGCAAAAGGTCGATGCAATTATGCGTTTTTTCAGCCCGTTTCCTATCACGTCGAGTGGTTAACCCCGGGGGGTAGATACATGACACCAACGCTCCAGGACATGGCCTGGCATCGCGCTGCCGGCCACGTGATCGAACACCTGGACAAGGCGGATTTCTGGCGAACCCTAAGCCGTTTGATAAGCGAATATGTGCCGATTGATAACTGGGCGGTGCTGCTGTTCAGCGACGGTTGCCCGTTTGCGTTCGCTGAAAGCCCGTATGAAGGGGAAGGCCCCGACCCGCTGTTCCACGACTACATCAAGGGCATGTATCTACTCGACCCTTTCTACATCGCCAACCGCGAACAACCGGCAACCGGGCTGTTCCGCCTGGCGGACGTGGCGCCGGAGCGCTTCAAGGACACCGAGTATCACGAGCGTTACTTCAACCATAATGTGAAGCAGGATGAGTTGCACTACAACGTGCGATTGGATGAAGTGCGCAGCCTGTGCCTGTCACTGGGAAGCCGGCACCTGTTCACGCCCGAGCAGGTTTCGCTGTTGGAGATGATTCGCCCGTGGGTAGTGGGCCTGATGCGCCAGCGTATGTTTTTCGAGGCAGCGATGCCTGAAAGCGCACCTCGCCAGGCGCCGCGCTGGCAATCCAACCTTGAAGAGGCGATGGTGCGCCTTGGTACGCCTTTGACCGCCAGGGAGCTGGATTGAACTGGTAAAGTAATTTTGGACACCGGTTAAAGTTCATACCGCTATCTTGAGCTTTACCTCCATGGCTACCGGTGTTTCATAGCCGTTGTAGCTGTGGAGACGCTTGA